>QMUI01000013.1 GCA_003660485.1 Thermococci archaeon
CTAATTGGTCAGCTTCCTCTTCGCTTACCCTTGCAACTTTAATTATTACAAATTGGTTACCCCAGGGCTCTATTGTAATATCTTTAACACCTAAGGCATTAAGCCTCTGGTCCAGGGCTATTCTTACCTGTTCCATTGTTTGGGGATCAACAGGCTTCTCAAGCTTTACAGTTATGGAAATTCCACCGCTTATATCGAGGCCAAATGTTAGTCCTCTTGTTGCCAGGGAAATTATGGAAATCATCAAAAAGAATATGAGTAGGATAACCCTGCCATTTAACAGTATCTTCTTCCATTTCATTTTTTACCCTCCCTCTTGGTTATATACAATCTTAGAACCCCCGCATTTAATATCCAAGTATTCATGAAATCTGCAAGTAAACCGAATATCAGTACTGAGGCTATATCATCTATAACCTGGGCAGTCGAGAAGAGCCACAAAGATGCCAGTGCTCCTAATGTAGTGGTGCTCATCGTGAATCCAGTCTTAAGAGATGAATAATATGCCTCTTCAACCGTAAACTCCTTCCGTTTTAAAAGTCTCGTTGTTAGGAGGATATTACTGTCTACGGAATAACCTATAAGCATGAGTAAAGCTGCAATAGTTGCCTGACTAAGCTCTATCCCAAAAATGTCCATTAATGCAATGGCGATCACCATATCTGAAAACGCTGAGAACACAACTGTAAGCGATGGAACTGGAACCCTAAAGAATAAGAAGACCACAATGGCCATACCTATAAATGCATAGGTTATGGCCTTTATTCCCTGTTCCTTCACCATTCTACCGAAGGTAGGTCCTATCACAGTTGTCTGTGGTTCAACATTTGGAAACAGCTGTTTTAGTGCCTCCTTAACCTTATCAACATTTTCTCCAGCCGGGATATAAACCCTAATCCCTCCTCCACCTGTTACACTTGTGAACTTCTCTACATTTACACTTATTCCTGTTTCTTCCCTTATTTTCTCGGCAATAGTATCAGGATCTGCAGTCACACCTTGAAGAGTTATTACCGAACCCCCCTGGAGCTCTATACCCTCTTTAACTATGCTTCCTGTGGTAATATAGTTAGCTAATATTATTATCAACGCAATACCAAAAACTATGAGGGGATACATGATCATTTTCCTGGGTTCCATTTCAACTAAAATCTTCAACTTCTCTTTGATCACGTTATCACCTCTGAACACCGAATTCAACTCCTGAAATAAATCACTTTTGGTTCAAATTAAGGTAAGACTTAAAAGTCAAAGATAAACCAAGATGTGAGGATTATGATAGCACTTGGGATAGAAGGGACAGCTCACACACTTGGCATTGGAATCGTTACAGAAAATGAAGTACTAGCTAACGTTTTTGATACTTTAACAACTGAAAAGGGGGGGATACACCCGAAAGAAGCCGCAGAGCATCATGCTAGGCTTCTAAGGCCCTTATTGAGGAAAGCCCTTAATGAAGCAAAAATAACTCTTGAAGACGTTGACGTCATAGCTTTCTCTCAGGGCCCAGGATTGGGGCCTGCCCTACGAGTTGTAGCTACAGCAGCGCGTGCACTTGCCATAAAGTACAACAAGCCCATCGTCGGAGTAAATCATTGCATTGCCCACGTAGAAATAACAAAGATGTTTGGGGTAAAGGACCCAGTAGGACTTTACGTTAGTGGTGGAAATACTCAAGTTCTTGCCCTGGAAGGGGGAAGATACAGAGTTTTTGGTGAGACTTTAGACATTGGGATAGGAAATGCAATCGATGTATTCGCTAGGGAATTGGGGTTAGGATTCCCAGGGGGGCCAAAGCTTGAGAAGCTAGCCCAGAAAGGTGAAAAATATATAGAGTTACCATATGCCGTTAAAGGCATGGATTTGAGCTTTTCTGGGTTACTAACGGAAGCTATTAGAAAATACAAAAGCGGTAAATACAGAGCGGAAGATCTCGCGTACTCATTTCAGGAGACAGCATTTGCCGCTTTAGTGGAGGTAACTGAGAGAGCCATTGCACACACGGAAAAAGATGAGGTCGTCCTTGTAGGAGGCGTTGCGGCAAATAATAGGCTTAGGGAGATGCTCAGAATTATGGCCGAAGACCGAGGAATAAAATTCTTTGTGCCCCCTTACGAATTATGTCGAGATAATGGAGCAATGATAGCTTACACCGGATTAAGAATGTACAGAGCAGGGATAAAGTTCAAGCTTGAGGAAACCATAGTAAAGCAGAAGTTTAGAACTGACGAGGTTGAGATAACATGGTAGATTTTTTACCCTTTGCATATAGAGCCTCGCTCTTCCTAATATTCCTGGTTCTTATGGTTTACAGTATCCGCCAATATATAGAAAGCCCCCCAGAATTTAAGTCGCTCTTTAGAAACAGCTCCATCCTGTTTGGAGTTGCCTCACTAGTTAGGTTCATTGATGTCCTATACCTATACATTTCTATTCCATATTACCATGATATCCATGTTCTTGGACATGTTGTGGTATTGGTTGGCATTTCATGGATATACATCAGCTTCACCAGAAGGTTAACGAGCTTTTTCTATCCAAAAGAACCAAAAATTAAAGGTGTTCATGCATACTTAGTGACATCACTTATAGAGGTAGAAAGCTTGCTAAGAGGATCAAAAGTACTTGCCATAACAAGGAATCCCGAGATTTACAGGAAGTACAATGCAAAAGTAGTCTGGGTGACAACGACAAAGGAAAAACATGGTGTATCTCCAACGGCACTTCATGTTATCCTTGACTTGGCCATTAGGTTTGCCCAGGAAAATAATGGTGGGGTTGTGGTTTTAGATTGTGTAGAGTTCCTAACCTTATATAACGGCTTTAAATCAACGTATAAGTTTCTTACAAATTTGAAAGATCACCTTCTGACAAAGGGGGCAAAGCTTATCATAATAACAAATCCTCAAGCCCTAGACAAGAAAGAATGGAACTTACTTAGGAGAGAGTTTATCCAACCGGAGAACGTCCTTTCTCTTTAATACAAGAACCCCTCCTATAAATGTAGGAGCCCAAAATGAGATTATCCTATCGAGAACCGTGGCAGAAACTGCCACCGTTTTTTCCACACCAACAGCTAGGAATAAGGCAGATTGGATAGTTTCACTAATTCCTATCCCTCCTGGGATAACACTAATCATGGCTAAGGCCATTGACGCCATTTTAACAAGCAAAACCTGAAGCAGGGACACCCTATTCCCCAAGCTTAAGAAAATAAAATACGTTCTTAAAACGTCAGAGAGCCATAACACAAATGACCAGAGTGTACTAAATACAACGTCTCTCTTCCTTTTTGATATACCAATAAGTGTTGATTTAAATTCTCTAATTCCTCCCTTTATCTTACTTTCCATTTTTTCTTCGTAGTTTGAAAGTCTACTCGGGAAAATCCTTCTAAAAATCCTAAATATCCCCATTATCAATGACATTGCATAATTTTCCTTAACAGAGAACACAACCGTAATTATGACAACAAGCATTAAAAGAATCAAGGACAGCAAAAGAACCCATACTAGGACTTTTATTCCGTGAACAACTGAATATATAAAAGCTATTAGCATTAGCATGGCAACGGGTATAATGTCGAGGATTCTATCAGCCATGACAGTCGCAAAAACCTTTGGATATGTACCGTTTGAAGATTTTGCAATATATAATGCCTTAACAGCCTCACCGCCCGTCTTGGCACCTGGTGTCAAGTTGTTAAGGAATATACCAACAAACACACCCTCAATTACCTTAATAAATGAGGTTCTAATATTCGCCCCTCTCAGGAACACACCCCATCTAATAGACCACGAGAGAATAGCTATGCAATACATAAGAACAGCCAAAGCTAGATACTTTAGATTAGCTTGAAGCATTAAACCTATGGTATCCCTAATACCCGCCCACCACAACAGGACTATGATTATTCCAATCCCAACGATAATTGTTAAGTACTTCTTGGCATTCATTAATCCCTCACCTTTCTGAGCTTAGCTATAAAGAAGCCCTGAGTTAAGTGTTTGTGAGGATAAAACCTTTGAACCTTTTCAAGTCCGATTCCTGGGGAACCTATAAAGAGCGACTGCTCCTCAAGCTTCATTCCCTTTTTTACCATGAACTTAACGTTTTCCTCATTCTCTTCATAACTCAGCGTGCACGTAGAGTAAACTAAGACACCTCCCCTCCTCAAACTCTTAATTGCAGCCCATATGAAGGCCCTTTGGTACCTTGCAGTGGCTTCAATATGCCTTGGCGTCCTCTCCTCCCATAACTTTGGCCTAACTCCTAGGGCAGTACATGGAGCATCAAGAAGTATCTTGTCCACTTTTATTCCTAAATCGGGTAAGCTCCTTGCGTCCATCTGAATTAATTTCACGTTCTTAACGCCAAGCCTCTTAAGGTTCTCCTCCATTTTTTTAAGCCTATTTTTTGATTTGTCTATGGCAATTATTTCACCTCTATTTTGGAGGAGTTGAGCTATGTGAGTAGTCTTACCGCCAGGAGCAGCAGCCATATCGATTATTACATCCTCCTCTTGAGGTTCCAGAACCCTAGCAGTGACCATTGAGGGGAGACTTTGAGGATAGAAGTAACCCTTCTCAAAGGCCTTAAGCTCGCTTAAACTCGGAAGCTTAAATTTAGGCAATGTAACTTCAACAGCTAGTCCTCTTGTAGCTTCTATCATTTCCTTGTAATCCATCCTTGCAATCCCAACACCAACAAGGAGTCCCCTAGAATCTCTAATTTGAACCTCATCTCCCTCTCTTATACCTTTATCTGCCTTTAAAACCCCTGGGGCATAAAGCATTGCTCCCTGATAAACACTTTCAGCGGCAAATTTGTTAACGACAACTGTTGGAAGCTTTGGATTATAATCGTCAGGAAAGTTTGGCCCTTCCCTGACGAAGTACAAACCTTCCGAGAGGTATGGGCTTCGTTTTGGCCTCAGCCCTTCTTTCCTAAGTTCCTCAATTAACTTATCTCGACTTATTTTAAGGGTGTTAACCCTTATATAGTAATGTTCTACGGGCTCCCTAAGCCTTCTCATTATCTCCTCAGCTTCCTTACCGAATAATCTCCTATAATATTCCTGGAGTTCTGGAGGAAATGCCTCTAAGTAACTCATAGGAGATTAAACCTCCTAGCAAGTTCAATAAAATCAAAAAGGTCTTTTTTAAGTTTCTCCTTGTCAAAAGGAAAGTCTACTTCGAAGTTTATCATTTCTTCACTACTCTTAATGATGCTTTCCCAAACCTCCTTAGGATCCCTCGGATGTTCGTAATTGTAGAAATCATCAAGAAAGTTTTCCATCCCATAAATGAACGATCTTTGGAATTTACTTATGAATTCCCGCACAAACTCCTCGGTAAGCTCATCCTTTGGAAATGCAAAGACAAAATAGAAGCCCTGAGGTGTTGCACCAATCTCTCCAGCAGGTTTAACGGTAAATGCCGGATGAGGATATTTCATCTCCTCCCACTTGCCATCTATATAGAGATAGGCGTTAAACACCTCGCTAACGTCCTCAACCTCAAAACCCTCAAGCTCTTCCCTAAGCTCTTCCCTAAGTTCAAAAATTCCTTCCCACATCTTATTTAATAACTCATGGACTTCCCGAATCATCACCCCGGTTTTCAAGTTTACCCCTTAAAACTTTTTAATAGCCCCCATCAATCATAAGTCCGGTGAGTGGTATTGAGTTTAATAACTATCATCTTAGCCATCTTGGCATTCTGGGCTTTGATAATGGTACTGAGCGTAACTAAATTTAAAAATAGCGAAAGCGTTGAGATAGCACCTTTTCAGCTTATATGGAGGACTAAGAAATTTCTAAACTTTATATATAAAACCGGAAGGGAAAAAAAGAATTTTTGGAAAATTTATGGAGATGTGGGGATAGTAGTCGGATTCGCTGGCATGGGTGTTGTCCTATATTACCTTGCTCGTCAAGCATATAAGATACTACACCCCCAGGGCCCAGTAGCCCCTGGAGCCCAACTTGTTATTCCCGGGGTCACGATCCCCCTAACTTATGGATTAATAGCTCTCGCAATTTTGTTAGTTGTTCACGAATTGAGTCATGGATTTGTAGCTGTGGCAGAGGGAATACCCCTAAAATCCGTAGGATTAGTTCTACTATTCATAATCCCCGGGGCGTTCGTGGAACCTGATGAAGATGCCTTTAAGAAAGCCTCATTAAGGAGCAGGTTAAGGGTTCTTGGAGCTGGAAGTTTTGCAAATATAATAGTGGCCTTAATTGCTCTTTTAATAATTAATGGAATAGGACTCGCTTTTGAGCCTGCTGGAGTGGAGATTCAAGGAGTTATAGAAGGAAGCCCAGCAGAAGGAATCCTCCATCCAGGAGATATAATAATTGGAATTAATGGGGAGAATTTCACAACGATCGAAGAGTTCATTAAGATAATGAATGAGACAAGGCCAAACCAAACAATAACCCTAACGGTGCTCAGGGATGGAAAAATTGAAACCCTCAAAATAACTCTAGCAAAACATCCCGAGAAACCAGGAAAAGGATTCATAGGAATTTACCCAACCCAGCATTTAACTTCGAAAATCGGATTTACGAAGGGATTAATGGTCTTATTCTTCACGTTCTACTGGATATATGTTCTTAACATAGGGATCGGACTAATGAACCTACTGCCTCTCTATCCACTGGATGGCGGAAGGATGCTCATGGACACACTCACCGAAAAGTTCCCGAGGCTCGGGAAGCCTATAGGATACTCGATCGTCGCATTGTCCCTTGTACTGCTTATAATAAACATATTGCCATCAATTAGGGGGCTGACAGGATGATTCAAGTGGCAATAGCTGGATCAAGTGACCCAAAGCCACTTGGAACTGCAATTAGAAAGGCGAAGGAATTCGCAAGAGCCCTTCCTCTTAACGTCATCCTTCTTACAGGGGGCAGAGGTGGAATAATGGAAATTGTTACGGAAGAGTTCACTAAGAGAGGTGGAATTGCCGTAGGAATTCTACCCTACAGCGATCAAGGAAATAAATTCAACACCATAAGGATAAAAACGGGTCTAAATCCTGTGGAGAGAAGTGGAATCCTTATAGAGTCGGCCGATGTTCTTGTAGTGCTTGGAGGCGGAGTTGGAACAATGATAGAAGCCCTAATGGCGTACAATCTGGGGGTCCCAGTGATAGTAGTTACGGGGACGGGATACGCAAGTGATAAGCTAGAGGAGTTGGCCAGAGATGGCTACTTTGACCACAAGAAAATAGTTAAAATTATTTTCACAGATGATCCGAGAGAAGCCGCAAAGCTCGCGGTGGAAATTGGAGGGAGAAAAAATGAAGCTGATAACGTTTGATGTCTGGAATACGCTACTTGATCTTAATTTAATGCTTGATGAATTCTCTTTCCAGCTAGCAAAGTTAGCAGGACTATGCGTCGCTGATGTAGTTCAGTCAGTCATTGATGTTAGGGATAACCTGAAAAAGATGAGAGCGAAAGCAAGTGAAGACCCCAGGGAAGTTCTAACGGGCAGTCAGAGGATGCTGGCTGAGAAGCTAGGAATAAGCATTGAACTCGTAAAAAGAGCAGGAGCGAGAGCTGTTCTCTCCATAGATGAAAGGCTTGTGCTTGAGGGAGCTAAGGAGACCCTCAAAGAGGTTAAAGGGAAAGGGATAAACACCGCAGTCCTAGGGAACGTCATGTTCTGGCCAGGCTCATACACGAGACTCCTCCTAGAGAAATTTGGGCTCATGGAATTTATAGACATGAGCTTCTTTGCCGACGAAGTTTTAACGTACAAGCCCAGGAAGGAGATGTTCCAGAAGGCCCTGGAGGCCTTTGGCGTAAGGCCTGAAGAAGCCCTGCACATAGGGGACACCTACGCCGAAGATTACCAAGGAGCGAGGAACGCCGGGATGTGGGCAGTGTGGATAAACCACGAAGGAAGAGAAATAAAAAAGTTAGAAGAGAGAGGATTTGAAGTTCCAAGCATTAAAGGCCTGCTTAAAGTTCTAAATTCATTGGGCTCTTAGTTTTCTCACGAGATCCTCTATAACTCCTAGGAACGTTTCAACTTCCTCAAGGCTGTTGTAGACGTGGAATGACGCCCTAACCGTTCCGTTAATTTTGAGCCTCTTCATAACCGGAAGGGCACAGTGATGCCCACTCCTTACCATTATCTTGTGCTCATCCAGCACTGAAGCGACATCGTGTGGATGTAACGGCGGAACGTTAAAGCTCACAACCCCAGCATGCTTCTTTAAATTTCTAGGACCGTACCATGGAACTTCAAGCTCATCTAGGCCTTCCGTAGTTCTTTTGACTAACTTACGCTCCTGTTTCTCTATCTTGTCAAGGCCTATCTTCTCTATGTACCTTATTCCCGCCGCCAGCCCTATTGCCCCACCTATATTGGGGGTTCCAGCCTCAAAGCGTTCAGGAGGCCTGGTTAACTTATACTCATCAAGGGAGACATCCTCTATAGTTCCACCACCTATGAGCGGAGGGTCGAACACCTCAAAGAACTCCTCGTTTATGTAGAGAACGCCAATTCCCGTCGGTCCCATTGGCCCCTTATGCCCAGAGAACGCCAAGAAATCAGCTTTCAGCTTTTTCACGTCAACTTCCATATGTCCAACGCTTTGAGCGGCATCGACAACGAAGATTGCTCCTTCTTCCTTGGCTATCCTACCTAACTCCTCAACCTCATGAATAACCCCCAGGGCGTTAGAAACGTGTTGAACTGCAACGAGCTTTGCATCCTTAATTTTCCTCTCCGCGTCACCCAAATCCAGGTTTCCCTCATCATCGCCCTCTATAAACTCAAGCTTTAGACCAAGCTTTTTAGCCAACCTCTGCCATGGGAGTAGGTTTGAGTGATGCTCATACGGAGTTGTTACTATTTTGTCCCCCTTTTTGAAGATGTGCTCCAGCCCAAGGGCCACTAAGTTTAAGCTTTCGCTCGTATTTTTTGTGAAAACTATCTCCTCAAACTTAGCATTTATGAAGTCCGCAACAACCTTCCTGCTCTCCTCGTACTTGTGAGTTGCGAGTTGGGACAACCTGTGGACCCCCCTGTGAACGTTGGCCCTGTACTTAAGGTAATATTCATTCATGGCCTCTATTACCGGCCTAGGGGTCAGAGAAGTAGCCGTATTGTCGAAATATATCACCTCCCGGGTTAGGGGGATATCCTTCCTAATATCATCTGGAATCTTCATAGTACCACCACCGATGAAAGCTCCTTCAATAATCTTATAGGAATTTCTAGATGTCTCCCCTAATATTCGTTCCAACTATAGAACAAATATTTAAAATAAATGTTTCATAAATGTTGCATTGGTGGTAAAATGAGGAACGCCGAGATCATCGCTTTCTCAGCATTGATGGCGGCACTAAGCTTAATACTGCAGGTGCTTCCTCTTAAGGTCAGAACTCCCTGGGGTATGAGCATAGATCTCGTTGCAGTTCCAATAATAACACTGTACTTTATCCTAGGGTTCCAAGCGTCGGTTTTTGGCCTTATCGTAATGACAATAGGCTTGTTTATAATCTCAGGCCCCCACACGATGGGGGTAGGGCCAATTATGAAGTTTTTTGCAACGCTTTCAGTTATCTTGGGATTGAAGATTTCCGAATATATAGTGAGAGATAAGAACCCTCTCTACATCCTTACGGCTTTCCTACTTTCGGCTGTAATAAGGGACATCTTGATGATAGCGCTTAACTATTACTTCGCCCTGCCACTGTATCTGAAGATGATTGGGTACAACATAACCTCAAGAACAGAGGTCATCAAAGTTGTAGAGGAGATGACAAAAATCCCATTCTGGCTCGCAATAGCCCTTCCAAACACCATCCAAACTGCTGTAGATATTTTCGTCGCATTACCTATAGCCAGGAAAGCCTCAAGGTTTCAGTAGGGGAATCCTCTCCCCAAGCATATCCTCATTTATTGCTTTTTTCACAATTATTGTTTCTCCTTCCAAAAGAACTACGGAGGTAGATATCTCTTCCATCAGGGCCAAAATTGCAGGGGAGAATTTCTCCGTGGCATCCCTATTGAGGAAGTAGAATGCCACTCTGCTTTCATTGCCCACGTAGTCAGACAGCATCTTTAACAGCTTCATGTTTTCAAGCATGCTTCCAAGGAATATTAGCTTATGAATTCCAAGCACGAGATTAGTAAATGGAGGTTTTCCTGCTTTGTCCATAACTTTCGCATATTCCCCTACATTCATTATATATTTCCCAAGCTCAAGCTTCCCAATAACGCTACCTACGTTCTTAGATCCACCAGTCTTTATGACTTTTATATTCTCTAACTTCCCAACATTAATTCCAGCTAACTTAAGCCTGACATAATACTCATACAAGCTATCCACTAAATCGTCCACCACGATCGGTAATTTTGAATATGTGACAATGTCATAGAAAAGCAACTCGGGCCTTGAGCACGCCGAATATTCTACTAAGACTGTCTCACCAAGCCTAAAATTCGATAAAAATTCTTCGAAGTCCATGACGATATACCTCCAGAATACATTAGCGTCTAATGCTTTTAAGCTTTAATGCATACTAGCCCTATAACTCCGCTTTAAATTATTTTTGAATAAGTGACAACTTTTGGTGCTATAAAAGCCCCAATTCTTTCAACATCTTTACCAATCTCAGTGATATTTCTTAACATCTCGAATACATTCCCCACTATCATGTTACCCTTAAAGGGTATGGCCTCCCCCCTCTGAACTTTATAACCCAGTTCTATGTTTAAAGAAAACTCGCCTGTTATTGAATTTGCTGTGTGTTCTCCATACACAGCCCTTATGAACACCCCCTCCTCCAGCGCAGAATCACCAGGGAGGATTATTATATTCGATGTTGATATCTCAGGTGTAGAATTGTATGACCTAGAGGCATTTCCACCCTCAATATGAAGCAACCGTCCATATTTTTCATCAGCCAAAAAAGACGTTAAAATGCCATTTTTAACTATTAGCTTTCTTCTTCCTGGGTTCCCTTCACCATCAAAAGGATAACTGTTAGTGCCACCCTCCAAAGTAGGATCATCAATTAGGGTGAAATTTTCTGATGAAACAACCTCACCAACTTTTGAGAATCTACTCTTGCCCAGGTACACGTTTTTTGCTAAAACATTAGGCAAGAATATCGAAAAAATGGA
>QMUI01000014.1 GCA_003660485.1 Thermococci archaeon
GGGCTATGAACTTTCCATAGATTCCGACTCTAACTCCCTTATCTAACGAATACAGAAAAACTCCAACGATCATCATGAAGGCCGAGACAGGGTATGCTATCGCAACGTACAGGAGCATTTCAAGGAGCGTTTTAACATCAATTAGACCCTCAATCTCCCCAAGGTGAACCCTGGTTGAGGTTTTTGAGCCTATTATTGATCCTATGTTTCCAAGACTCGCAAGGACTACTGGGTACATTATACTGAACACCGTTCTCCCTATTTCTTCGCTGTACGTTTGCAGTATTGAACCTGTAATACTGGAAACGATTGCTAATATCCCTATAATCCCCAGGATCTCCCTGATTAATGTAACATCCTCACGCTCGTATCTAACTCCCCTTCCAACTAGAATTGAGATGAGAACTCCAATGACGAAGAGGGCAGTGAATATTGACGTGTCATGCTCATATAAGTAAAGAAACGTCACTAAGAGGGGTATCGTTATTAGATCCGCGGTGGCCGTGACTATGGGAACTGCTATTGCGTCTGGATCAATGCCTCTCTTAAAGGGAACTATCGTTGCTAGGGCCGTGGTGTAGGCAAGGATGAGCGTGGCAAATATCGTTGAAGCGACGACTATTCCCAGGGATGAGAACACGTTTACTCTAACCTTCAGGGCCCCTATCAGCCACAGCACAAACAGCGGTATCATGGAGAGAACTATCGAAATAATCACGTTTTTCCTGACGTTTCTATCTCTTATGCTTGGCTCCATCTCACCAAGGTGAAGCATCGTCGTGAACCTCGAGGCTAAGGCACCGAATATGTTCCCTCTGAGTCCCATCAGTCCAGGGAGTATAACCAATAGAACCCCATACCTCATGAGATCGTGAAAGTACCTCCCCATGAAAATGCCAGCAAAGAAATCTATGAACATGGCGAAGACTAACCCAGGAAGTGAAACTAGGCTGACCTCCTTGATTATCCCCTTGATCTCGCACCTGCTTACATTACGCAACATTCATAATGCACCTCAACATCCCTAATTGTTCTGGCCCACTCTGTTACCTTCCTTGGGGGGTTCGTTATCCTATCAATACCGACGATGATAGCCTTCTTGTCAAATTCCTCTCTCCACCTTCCAAAGGGCCTCATGCACCCAATGCTCAGCTCACCCTCGAACCTCTCCCTAGCGTACTTAACCACTTCTATTGCGACGTCCACTGGAACCTTCTCAACGTTGGCCATCTCCGTTCCTGGGGTTGGAATCAGGACATCGAGGACGAGAACCTTAATGGGGTAATTTATAAGCATATCTATGGCCTTAAACTCCCAGTGAACTCTTCCAAAGTCTAGCCCGATAGTAATGTGGGGGGCAACTTCAATTCCGTTTGATGTTAGAATATCAAGAATCCTGAGGTAGTCTTCAACGCTTTTATTTACCTTATATACCCTCCTGATCACATCATCATTACCAACGAAGTCCAATGAGACAACATCAACGTACTTAAGCCAGTCTAGGTCGGACTCATCAACAAAGCCAACGTGAGCGTTTATCTTAAGCTTTGTTCTTTCCTTTATCTCCTTTATCTCCTCTTTAAATTTGTCTAGAGGAACCTTTAGCCTTTCATCCATTCCACCACTAAGAAGGCAACCCGCGTACCCTTCTCTCTCCATCTCGATACATCTCTCGACTAAACTCTTCCTTGTAACCTTCATCATTCCTTTAAGGTAGTGCCTTCCGCAGTGGGCACAGTTGAGGTAGCAGTAGTTGCCGGTCACAGATATTGAGGGGAACTTTATTCCTGGGATGTAAACCTTCAGCTTTCTCATAGGACTTCCCTCAAATCCTTAAGGAATTTCTCAATCATTTCCTTGGTCACGTGGGGCATGAACACTACCCTTATGTAGCCTCTGTGGGCGCTTATTCCCCAGCCCCTCTCCTTAAGCTTTCTTTCAACTCCATGGAGGTTCTTCGTTTTGAAAGAGACTATGTTGAGAACGGGTTCCCTTACGAGCCATGTGCTTGGGGTTTTCTTTATCTCCTCGGCGAACCATCTCGAAAGCTTCATCGCCCTGTCAACTATCTCCATATATCCCTCAAACCCGAGGTGCTTTATCAGCGCCCACACGGCAAGAACGCTTGCTCCGGGCCTCGTTCCCGTAATGGTTGCCTGCCAAACTTTTCCTCCGGCTAAGTAAGGGGCTAAAACGCTTATCGCTTTAAAGTACTTCTTCCTCCTGAATATTATCCCTCCCGCTGGAATTGGAGCCATCCCCATCTTGTGGGGATCTATAGTGATGCTCTTTACTCCTCTAAGCTTGAAGTCAAAGTCAGGTATTTCATAACCCAAAGCCTTCGCGAAGGGTATTACAAAGCCTCCAAACGCTGCATCAACGTGAAGGGGTATCCCGTAATCCTGAGCCAAGTCGCTTAAGGCGGGTATATCATCTACAACCCCCAATCCCGTTGTCCCCGCGATGCCGACTATGCCAATTGTGTTGTCATTTATCTTCGCCTCTACATCCTTAACGTCCACCGTGTAATCCGGCTTTAGCTCTGCCCAGACCAGCTTAACACCAAGCATCTCCCCCGCTTTTATAAAGGAGAAATGGGCTGACTTTGGGAGTATAAGCTCTGGTTTTTCAGTGTCCGAGAGGTTGCGGAATGCCCTTACAGCGAGTACATTAGCTTCAGTCCCGCCGGAAACTATGTGCCCATAGCCTCTCTCAAGGTGGAGCAGATCTGAAAGCATTCCTATTACTTCTTCTTCTATTCTCCTAGTTCCAGGATGTAGCCCCGGATCTCCCAGGTTTCTGTCAATGTACCTACAGAAAACTTCAATTGCAAGTTCGTGAGGCATCGTACACATTGACCCTAGGATTCTTCCTGAGGAGAAGGAAAGATCTTGAGAAGTTACCCTCTCCAACTCTTCGAGGATCGTTTCCTTGGGCAAACCCTTTTTGGGGAACTTCAAGCTCTCACCCCCGCTATATAAAGAGCAATGGCTATTGCAAGCTGGTTCGAGAAGTTGTCATCAGGAGGTAACTCGTAAAGCTCTGCTAGGGTTCCAACGAGGGCACCCAGGAGTGCCATTTTAAGTCCTACTAATGGAGTTAAGATAAGCAAACCTGTAAGGAAATATGCTAAGCTTCCCTCAACGCTCTTCCCGTTCTTAAATCTATGCCTTCCAAAGGGCTTTCCAATTATGGCGGCCATTGCATCTCCGAGGGTTGCAACAGCTATGCTACCTATTGCGACCTCCCTCGGGAAGAAGTAAACTATTATCAGCGCGGCTACCGTAAAGTATATATGTGCCCCAATTCCCCTCCTCTCGTGCTCCCTTGCTATGCTGTCCACTTCCTTGTCAGTCATGTTAATAACGCCATTTGGCAGACCAAGTTTTCTTTTTATCCTGTCTCTAAGCTCTTCGATTACCCTAAAAGGTTCTAGTGCCAAGAATATGATGAGAAAAGTTATGACAAAGCTCAGAGTAACTACTCGCCCAAAGAGGTAGTAGATTATCGGAACCGAGAGGCCAGTCATGTGAAGGGCTTTCCTCTTTATCTCAACTTTTAAGCTCATTCTTTATCACCTCTAATGCTTCACGCAAACTATTAACGACATAGTCCGCGTGCTTAGCTCTCCTCCCCTTGAAGTACCCTCTCCTCACTAGGATCGTCGTTGCGTGAATTGCCTTTCCTCCCTTCATGTCTGTATCATCCCTATCTCCTATAACGAAAACCGGTTCTTCCTTTGGGAAGGCCTTCCTCGCGAGCATGAAGTTGTAGGGCTCGTGCTTACTGTGACCTGTCTCACCACTTATAATCACCTTGTCGAAATACTCCATTATCCCAAGAACTTCAAGCTTCCTTCTCTGCCAAGTTGAAGATGAGTCGGTAACTAGAACTATCTTTGCATTCATCTTTTTTAGCTCGTTCAGGAAAGGAATGACATCGTCGTACAGCCTTAAGTTCGCAAAAAAAGTCCTATCAAACAGCTCCATCATCTTCCTGACTTCTTCCTTATCTATCTTTTTATAGATCTTATCCATTACCCTGTTGAATATCTCCTCAAAATCAAGCACGTGCAACTCCCTTAATTCCTCAAGCTCCTTATACCTCTGCGTGATTATGTAAGCGAACATCTTAAACTTCCTAAGCCTCAACATGGTGGGAATAAGCCTAATTATCGCTATCCTCGCGGCATCCCAGGTGTTACATAGGGTATCATCAAGGTCGAGGATTACTAGCATCGATAGTTGGAGGGGGATAAAGTATTATAAAGCCTGTCCCTAACTTCCTACCATGAGGGGAGAGCTCCTCATAGTTACCGGAATCGTCCTAATTATGATAGGCTTCATGCTCGTGTTCCTGGGCACACTCATTTCGGCGTTTTCTCAGCCTCAAGAGGGTAATGTAGAGGCGGGAGGAGTAATAATGATTGGCCCAATTCCAATAGCATTTGGGACTAGGAAAGGGGTCACAATGGCTATGATACTCGCCGTAGTTCTAATGGCCCTGTGGGTAATCCTTGCACTGTTGAGGAGGATATGACATGAGTTATGTTCTTCACCTTTCTATTCTCCTTGTCGTGGCTAAGCTACTCGAATGGGTGTTCGAAAGGAAGAATGTACACCCAATAATAGCCCATATACTCACTGGAATAGTCCTAGGTCCCTTCGTCCTTGGAATAGTAGAGCCTACGGAAGACCTTAGGGTTCTCGCGGAGTTTGGCCTTATAATGATGATGCTCTACATGGGGTTAACGAGCAACTTCTCGGCTATAGCCCAGAACAAGCTAAAAGCGACCGTAGTTGCTTCCCTTGGAGTTGCATTTTCCTTCATCTTGGGGTTTTCAACCGTTTGCCTATTCGGAAAGGGCATTACTGCAGCTTTGTTTGTTGGAGTAACCCTCGGAAACACGGCAATAGAAGTTACGAGCGGTGTCCTGGTTAAGGAGAGGGTTAAGAGGGAAATATCTTCGGTGTTAATGGGAGCCGCGTTCGCCGATGATATAATAGCAGTTTACCTTATAGGCCTCCTAACGGGATTAACTAAGGGGGAGTTCTCCCTAATTTCGTTCACCCTGCTTACTGTTAAGATCGTTGTGTTCATGCTCTTCATTCTACTGCTTTCTGAGTTAGTATTTAAGAGATCTAGGAAGTTTTACCAGCTGATAAAAGACTTGCATGTGTTCTTCACATTTACAATCGTGTTGACCTTTGCGCTGGCCGTTATAGCTGAGAATATAGGGCTAAATCAGATAATTGGAGCGTATTTAGCAGGATTAACAATAAGTAGACTTAGGGAGAGAAAGGACCCACTGATAATCAGCAGAATAAAGCTTAATGAGCTGATAAACGACCTTGAGATAGTCCTTACGGAGTTCTTCATTCCTCTCTTCTTCATATTTGTAGGCCTAATGTTCAACCCAGACGTATCTGAAATAAGCATCCCCATGATTATCCTACTCTATGTCTCAGCTGTCCTTGGAAAGTTAATTGGCTGTGGCTTGGGTATGAAGGTATTTGGAGCTTCATGGAGGGATTCAATATTAGTTGGAATTGGAATGGGTGGTAGAGGTAGCCTGGAGCTCGCCATACTAAAGTTTGGCCTTGAGAACGGTCTAATTGATGAAGGATTATTTGCCATGGTAGTTATAGTTTCCATGCTTACCGCCTTAACGACCCCGATATTCTTCAGGCACGCTGTGAGGAAACTTTCTTAAGATCCTAGATGGTAAGGGATAGAGGGGTTTCAATATGATAAGCGAGGGAGATAGAATAGGTATCGTTAAGGGAGAGGCAAGCTTTACAATGTACGAGTTCTCCGTTGATCCTAGGGCTGACATATCATTTGGCGAATTCGTGGTTACAAAGAACAGAGCTGGAGAGTGGGTTCTCGGCACGGTTAGGAACATAAAAAATGTCAACTGGCTTCTTTCCAGCGCGAAGAGTAATTTCAACTCCCTTATATTGGACGTTGAAGACTATGGAGAGAGCATTCACGAAAATGAGGAAGTTGTTGCCACCGTGAGAATCCTGGGCAAGGTTAACGGAGGGGAGCTCGCTCCAAACAGGGTTCCAGTTAAGAATGGTGAGAGCGTTTACAAGGCCTCAGATGAGATACTCAAGCAACTCTACGAGCCTAACGGAGCTAGCATTGAAGTTGGAACTCTCCTCTTAAGGGAAAACGTCCCTATAAAGCTCGACGTTAATGAGCTAGTCTCGAGGCACTTCGCGGTTCTTGCGGTAACAGGTGCAGGTAAGAGCAACGCCGTGGCGGTCATGATAAAGGGGCTAGTGGAAGACATAGGAGGAACTGTTGTTGTTCTCGATCCCCACGGTGATTATGTGAACTTGAAGCTACCAGAAACGGGGAATTCATTGGTGAACATCATAGAGGGGAAGATAAAGGTAGATGAGCTAGACTCAGAAGAATTAGCGGATTTGCTGGAGGTAAGATCAACGGCCCCAATTCAGAGGGAATTCTTGGCGAGAGCTTGGGAGACGATCCAGCATGAGAACAAGGAGCTTGGTGGCGCTCTTCTCCTTGAAGAGCTCGAGAAAACGCTGAGGGAGTGGATAACCAAAAGGATGATCAAGTACTGGGATGAAAAGAAACAGAGGTACGTTACAGAGGAACTAAAGAGCGACAGGATAGAGACGATAAGGGGGATAATATTCAGGATAAGGAGGTTCCTGAGGAACTATGGAGCTTTCGTGACGAGCGAAAATTTAGTTGCGGCAATAAGGCCCGGGATGGTGAATGTAATAGACCTCGGGCCCTTGGATGAGCTACAGATGAAGGTTATAGTTGGAAAGTTCCTTCAGGAGGTTTTCGAGGCGAGAGTTGAGTATGAAAAAGCAAGGAAGAACTTCATGAGAACGGGAGACAGAGAATACGAAAAGATAATGGACGAGATAAGGCAGAAGTACCCGGCCTTGGCCTACCCAATTCTGATAATAGTTGAAGAAGCCCACATATTCGCACCCCAGGGGGAGGAAAATGATGCTGCAAGGATCATGGGGAGAATAGCAAGGGAGGGGAGAAAATTTGGAGTTGGTTTGGGAGTTGTTTCCCAGAGGCCAAGCAAGCTGAATGAGGACATACTCAGCCAGATGAACACGAAGATAATCCTTAAGATAGTCAACCCGAGGGATCAGGAGTACGTGCTGAGGGCTAGTGAGCAGTTAAGCAGGGATCTAATGGACGATATAGCTGGATTAGGGAAGGGTGAGGCGGTGATTGTTGGACAAGCAATAAAGGTTCCAGCCCTCGTTAAGATATACAACTTCAAGGAGCTTAAAGGAAAAGCTGGAAAGGGAGAGTACGGTGGAGAGGACATTGGAGTCGTTGACAGGTGGGCGGAGATGAAGGTTGAGGAAATAGACTATACAGTTGACTTCTGAGGGTGAAAGCATGAAGTTTGCTCACATTGCCGATGTTCACCTTGGATATGAGCAGTTTAACAGGCCTCAAAGAGCTGGGGAATTCGCAGATGCATTTAGGAGAGCCCTGGAAATATGCGTTGAGGAGGATGTAGACTTTATACTCATTGCTGGAGACCTCTTTCACTCAAGCAGGCCTTCCCCAGGAACGATAAAGAAAGCTATAGAGCTCCTGCAAATTCCAAAGCAGAATGATATCCCAGTATTTGCGATAGAGGGAAACCACGATAGAACCCAGAGGGGTCCTTCAATTCTCCACCTTCTTGAGGATCTCGCTCTGTTAAACGTAGTTGGAATAAGAGGGGAGAGGGTCAATAATGGTTACTTGAAGAGTGAGAGATTGGGAAGTCAATGGCTCGTCAAGGGTGAGTGTTGCGGTGTCGAAATACATGGGATGAAGTACATGAGCCCTGCATGGTTCGAGGCAAACCTAAACATGTTTAAGAGGATTTTCCAGGGTTCAAAGAACGCGATACTAATGTTGCATCAGGGAATAAAGGAGATAGCTGAGAGCACATTTTACGGTCAGGGCGGAGAGATAATCCTCTCGGATCTACCTAAGGGCTACTCCTACTATGCCCTAGGTCACATCCACAAGAGGTACGAAACTACGTACGAGGGTTCCCCGGTAGTTTACCCGGGATCCCTCGAGAGGTGGGACTTTGGAGATTTCGAGAGAAGGTACACTTGGGATGGAGTCAAGTTCAGGGAAACTGTGGGATGGGAGAAGGGCTTCTACATCGTCGAGAACTTCAGGCCCAGATTCATGAAAATAGAGGCGAGACCATTCATAGACGTTCAAATTAAGGGTAGCGATACCGAGATTAAGAAGGCAATAAAACTCGCAGTCCCCCTCATTCCTAAGAACGCGTACGTTAGATTTCACATAAAGTGGAGGAGGCCCTTCGATGTCGAGTGGATAAAGGATATTGTGAAAGCGGAGTACGTGAAGATACACACCATTCTAGAAGGAGGAAGAGTTATTGATGATATAAAAGATGGGAACATAAGCGAGTTCTTTAGTGAGGAGGAGTGGAGGATAATAGAAGCCCTCAGCGAGAGGGACTTTAACGAAGACGAAGTCATTATGCTCCTCTCGGGCATTCCCAAGAGGGAAGAGAGGAAAGAAGAAAAGAAGGAGATTAAGAAAATTAGCAGGCCGAAAAATCCTGGGGATCTGCTTTCTTGGATTAAAGGGTGAGAATTATGAAGATTGAGAGGGTTAAAGTTCAGAACTTCCGCTCACATAGGGAAACCGAAGTCATCTTCAAAGATGGGATAAACCTGATAATAGGCCAAAACGGTTCTGGAAAAAGTTCCCTTCTTGACGCAATTCTCGTGGGCTTGTACTGGCCAAAGGCCAGCAAGAAAGGCCTTCAAAAGAAGGACTTTACGAGGGTAGGGACGAGGGGGGCGAAGATAGAAATATTCTTCGAACACGATGGGATAAAGTACTGGTTGCTAAGGGACATGGCAAGGAACGTTGCCTACCTCAAGAGGCTTGAGAACGGGGAGTGGAAGCACGTGACAGAACCGACAATGGAAAGTGTTGCTAACTTCATGGAGAGATTAGTTCCCCTCGAGATATTCAGAAACGCGATTTACGTTAGGCAAGGGGAGATAGAAGCCATTCTTGAGAGCGATGATGCCAGAGACAGGATCGTCAAGAAGATTCTGAACTTGGACAAGGTGGAAATGGCATATGAAAACCTCAGAGGATTAATAAAGTACATCAAGAGGAGGATACAGGATAGGGAGGCATTCATAGAGAGAACTAAAACGATAGATTCTTCAATTAATTCACTCGAGAAGAGCCTCGTTGAAGTTTTAAAGGAGATAAAGGATGTTGAATCCAAACTGCCGGAATTGAAGAGAGAAGCTCGTGAGCTTGAGAAGAAAGATAAGGAGTTGGATGCCCTAAAGGAAGAAATTGTGAGGAGTGAGCTGAACCTAGAAAAGCTCAATTCGAAGAGGAGGGGACTCGAGGAGAAGATAAAAGCATTGGAAAAGAAAATTGAGGAGAGAAACAAAAGAATCAAGGAGCTTGAAGAGGTGACGAAAGCGCTTGGAGAGCTCGAAGAGAAGGAGAAAAGATTCCAAAAACTCAAGGAGTTCAGGGAGATCTATATAAAGGAGAAGTCCCAGGGAGAGAAGGAGCTCGAAAGAGTTGAGAGTCAAATAGAAAACATTGAAGGCAGGTTGGAGGACATTGCCAAGAAAGAAGAGGAGGCTAAGAGACTAAGAGAAGAGCTAAGGAAACTTGAGCAGGCTAAAGAAGAGTTTGAAAAGGTTGTTAAGGAATATGAGGAAATGAAATCAAAGCTACTTCAACTGAAACGACTGAAAGCTAAGCTGAAAGGCATCGATCCAAGGGAGATACCAGCTAAAATAGAGAAGCTCGAAAAGGAGAGGGAAAATATCATTGAAGAACTCAGCGAGCTCAAGTCAAGAAAGGGAGAGCTCTTCCAGAGGAGAAGAGATAGGGAAAAGGCCATTGAAGAGCTCAAAAAAGCAAGGGGGAAGTGCCCAGTTTGTGGAAGGGAGCTTACGGAGGAGCATAAAAGGGAGCTACTCCAGCGGTACTCCCTCGAGGTCAGGAAGATCGGAGAAGAACTCGTAAGCCTTTCCAAAAGAGAAGAAGAGCTGAATAGGGAATTTGAGCGGATTGAGAGGGATCTCAAAGAGTTCAGGGGATTAAAGAGCATTGCTGAGGACTTGATAGTCCTTGAGGAGAGTCTCAAGGAAGTAAGCATTGATGAGCTCGAGGAAAAGAAGAAGGAGTATGAAGAGATCAGGCAGAGGATAAGTAGCATAAAGGGCAAGCTCTCAGAGCTCGAAAAGGAGCTCAGACTTAAAGAGGCCTTTGAAAGGAAGCTTGAGAGACTGAAAACTATTAGGGATGAGGTTATATCAAGACTAGGGACCTTGGAAGAGGATTTAAGATCCCTGGGGTTCTCCACCCTAGAAGAACTGGAAGGGGAGATTAGAGAACTTGAGAAATTCCATGCTGAGTACATTAGGGCAAAGAAAGCTGAGGAGGATCTTAAGAGAGAGTTAAACCTGCTGAGAATGGACAGAAAGGAACTCGATGTTGCGTTTGAGGAGCTTGCAGAAGTTGAGGAGGATATAGAGGGGCTTGAGAGAAGGATAAGAAACCTCAAAAACAAATACAGCCAAGGAGAGCACTTAAAAGTAAAGGAAGAGCTTCAAAGGAAAAAGGAGATCATTAGCGCCATGAATGCGAAGCTTGAGGAGCTGAAGAAGAGAGAGGAGGAGACAAAGAGATCACTTGAGGAGCTGAAGAAGCAGAGAGGAGAGAGAGAAAAGGCCGAAGAAGAAGTCAGGGTGTTAAAGAATGCTTTAAAGCGTGCAGAGTCCCTGAGGGATAAGATAAAGATGTACAAAACCATCATCAAGGAAGAAGCTCTGAGGAGGATAGGAGAAATAGCAAGTGAAATATTCGCTGAATTCACGGAAGGAAAGTACTCGCAGGTCATCGTTAAGGCCGAAGAAAATAAAGTGAAGCTTTTTGTTGTCTATGATGGAAAGGAAATGCCCCTAACGTTCCTCAGCGGGGGAGAGAAGATAGCTCTAGGTCTTGCCTTTAGGCTCGCGATGTCTATGTATCTAATCGGAAAGATGAGCCTCCTAATCCTTGACGAGCCAACCCCATATCTTGATGAGGAAAGAAGGAGAA
>QMUI01000015.1 GCA_003660485.1 Thermococci archaeon
CTTATCGCGTCAATGTTTTCGGGAATCACATCACTCTCTTGGTGAACTGCTTGGATGTAGAACAATCTGTTACCCTTAACGCTTATGCTTTCCTTCCACACCGCTATCTCGTACAGGTTGTTCCACTCCCTGTGAAGATCCCTTGCAAACTCTATTATCTGAGCAGTGCTCTCAAAGCCCTTCTCCTTTTCGAATAGCAGGACTCTTGTAGTGCTCTCGAATATATTAATAACATCCTCGGGCTTGAGGGGCTTCTTGAGCTCAACCATTATCGAGTGAACGTGCATTATCGTCGTTGGAACGACAAAGGCTGAGGTCTCTATATTTATTGGTATTACAGTTTGGACATCGGGCCCGTGGTGAGAGGGAACCGTTACGGTGGGCTTTATGGCATTTATTGGTCCCCTCTTTATATCATTGGGATCCGCCGCTCTTCTAATCATTACGGCGTAGACATAGTCTATGTACTCCTGAATCGCGCTTAACGTCCTAACAAGGCCAGTTGTGTTGCATGAGACAACTCTGACGTAGTCCTTTCCCAGGGCCTTTTCATAATTTGCCTGGGCTACGAATGAAACCTCCGCAACCTCTGCTTTTTCTCCTCCTTGAAACACGGCCTTAACTCCTGCTTTCTCGTACAGAGGCTTGTTTTTGGCTCCCATTCCTCCTGGGGTTGCGTCTACTATAACATCTACTTTTTCCAGGAGATCATTGAGAGTCCCCTCAACTTCAAATCCAGCCTTTTCGAACCTTGGTAAGAATTCCTCGCTTGCTGCATATACGGGAATCCCAAGTTCCTTAGCTCTATAAGCTTCAAAGTCTGGTTTTGTCTTTGTGACTCCAATGAGTTTCATGTCATCTTGCTTCATAACGGCATAGGCGACTCTCTTTCCTATCGTTCCGTAACCGTTAATTCCCACCTTAACCTTCATTTTCTCACCCAGTTTTCACTTTCTTGGGGCCATCTATAAGCGTTGTTTAGTCACTCGCGGTGAGTTTGAGTGGGAATAATATTTAAAAGCTACGTTAGGTTATGTATGCCCGGTGGTGCGGATGAGGATCAAGGGAGTTGTTTTAAGTTACAGGAGGAGTAAGGAGAACCAGCATACTAACGTCATGATTATTAAGCCTCTGAACGTCAATAGCAGGGAGGAAGCTTCAGAACTTATTGGTAGGCTTGTTATCTGGAGGAGCCCAAGTGGCAAGATCCTTAAAGGTAAGATAGTTAGGGTTCATGGTACTAGGGGAGCAGTTAGGGCAAGGTTCGAGAAGGGGCTTCCTGGTCAGGCCCTTGGTGACTACGTTGAGATTCTCTGATTAACCTTTGTTTTTGGTGAGAAAATGGAACTTTTTGAAGTTATTGAAGGCAAAGCTAGGATTTTAGTTCCGAAAGCTGAGAGTATTTACGATTCTCCGGTCTTCTATAATCCCAGGATGGCTCTGAATAGAGACGTTGTAGTTCTTCTCTTGAAGGTATTAAAACCTAGGATAGTTCTCGATGCACTTTCAGCAACTGGTATAAGGGGAATAAGATTTGCCTTAGAAACCCCTGCAGAAGAGATATGGCTTAACGACATAAGTATGGAGGCTTACGAGTTAATGAAAAGAAATGTTCTTTTGAATTTCCCTGGGGAACTTAAGGAGAGGGGAAATAGGGCTTTTCTTGAAGGAGAGAAGGAGATAGTAGTAAATCACGATGATGCCAATAGGTTAATGGCTGAAAAACATAGATATTTCCACTTTATAGATCTTGATCCATTTGGTTCCCCAATGGAGTTTCTTGACACCGCGTTAAGGAGCGTAAAGAGAAAGGGCATTTTGGGGGTTACGGCAACTGATGGTGCTCCCCTTTGTGGAGCTCATCCTAAAGCTTGCTTGAGGAAGTATTTGGCGGTTCCCCTTAGAGGAGAACTCTGTCATGAAGTTGGCACTAGGATCCTTGTTGGGGTAATAGCTAGGTATGCGGCGAAATATGACCTTGGTATAGAGGTCTTGCTTGCTTACTATAAAGACCACTACTTTAGAGCATTTGTAAGGCTTAGAAATGGTGCAAAAAAAGGAGATGAAAGCTTGGAGAATCTTGGATACGTGTACTTTGACGAAAAAACTGGAAGGTTCGAAATAGAAAGGGGGTTTTTGCCGACCAAACCAAACGCTTATGGGCCAATTTGGCTTGGTCCTCTGAAAAATAAAGATATCGTCGAAGAAATGTTTAAACTCGCCAAATCTGGCATTGAATTAGCCAGACCCAGGGAGGCTTTAAAGTTGTTGCATATGCTCCATGAGGAGCTTGATATCCCTCTATTTTACGATACCCATGCAATTGGAAAAAGAATAAAGGTAGAGACTAAGAAACTTGGGGAGATAATAAAAACTCTACGAGAAAAAGGATATAGAGCCACTAGAACCCATTTCTCGCCAACTGGGATTAAGACCGATGCTCCCTATGAGGTATTCGTTGATGTTATGAGGAAAGTTTAGCGCTTTCTATACCATTCAAAAGTAGCTGTTGCAATGAACCCGAATAAAAATGATATTACCCAAGGAATCCTTTCATATAACCCAAATGCTAGCGCCGACCCTCCAGCTATCCCTGCAGTAAATATCGCTTCAATTTTTCTTTTCTTATATCCAAGATACCCAGATAAAAAGATAAATATGAGAGCGATCCAGAAAAAGCTATCTTTATTCACTTCCGATCCACCTCCCTACCCTAGGTTTGCCCCAGTATATATTAACTATGTCAAATGGCAGGTTTAAATCTAGAACAGCTTTTCTAACCTTTCCAACGTCTTCTTCCCTTATAAGGGCAAAGAGCCCTCTTCCCAACATTATCATTGATGAAGGAAGATTTAGAACCTTGTCTATATCCTTGGCTATCTCTATTAGCTCGTCATCCATTAAGCCGGTACTCTCGGCAAATCTTCGGGCTTCATGCATCAGCGTTTCTGGTCTTGGATCCCTAAGTAATTTATTGATTGCGTCTTTTCCTCTATTCCTTATTTCCTTTATAATGTCACTAGAGAGCACATCTTTTGTCGCTAGTCTCCCAAGGGGAATTACAAGAACCTTATATCCATCGCATAAAATGTTATCAACAACTGCTTTTCCGGGGCCTCCTTCCTTTAGCCTAATCTCAATCCCGCCTGCCAGTTGGGCAACAACGTCTCCTAATCCGCCCTTGTAAAGAACCTCAGCTTCATGTGCAACTTTTGCGGCTTGAAGCAATGTCACTCCAAATTTATATGCCAAGGTTAGTGCGGTTCCTAATGCACCCCCCGCGCTATTACCGAAGCCATATCCGTTTGGAAAATCGAAGTACTGCCACACCTCAACTTCTCCAATAAAGTCTTCAGGAATAAGTTTTTCAGCAACATGATAAGTTATCTTTGCATTCTCCCTCTTAACGGGTTCTCCATTGAAAGTTACATGAACGTGTCTTTCAAGGCTTGTTTCCTCGATATTAAGGAACACGTTAGTTCCTTTATCTAAGTTTATTCCAGCTCCTAGTGAGCCTGAAAGTTGTGGTTCTTCTTTGAGAATTGGAACAAAAAAAGCAGTTATATGGGCTGGAATGAAGGCTCTGATCAGCATGATCATACCTCCTTCTTAAGGTTTTCAATAAGCTTTGCCCTTTCGACGGCTTCCCTAAGATGTTTTGCTGTTACTTTGGTGTAAATTTGAGTTGTAGATAGATTTGCATGGCCAAGAAGTTCTTGGATTATCCTTATATCAACACCGCTCTCAAGCATATGGGTCGCGAAACTATGCCTTAATTGGTGAGGGGTTACCTTTACTCCCGCTTTCTCCCCGTACATCTTGACTATTCGCCACACCGTTTTTGGAGATAATTTATCTTTCTTTTTTCTTCTTTTCTCCACGAAGAGATAGGGACTATCATCTTTTCTAGCCTTGAGGTACTTTCTAATTTCTCCAAGTAAGTCTTTAGGCAAGGGTATTACCCTGTCTTTTCCTCCTTTTCCTCCCTTTACTCTAAGAAGTCCATTCTCAAAATCAACGTCTTCTTTTCTTAGGTTACAAAGCTCCGATATTCTTAAACCAGCCCCGTACATCAGGAGAATTATTAACCTGTCCCTTGGGCTTTCAATAACGCTTATTACTCTCCTAACTTCCTCTCGGGTTAAACTTTTTGGTAGTGTTTTTGGAACCTTGGGGTTTTTTAGCCTTTCAGCTTCATAGTCGAGCCCTTCAAATCGGAAATACGCCTTTAATGCTTGTACCACTAAGTTTAAACTCCTCATAGAGTACCCCTTTCTTCTAAGCTTGGCTAGGAATTTTAAAGCGTCTCGAGCCGTCGGAGAGTATCCTTCCTCTAAAAATTTTGAAACAAAGTAAGTGTACATCCTTATGGTGTTTAGACTTTTTCCTTCAAGCTCTAAGTATGTTGCAAATTCCTCAATGTCACTCAACTTTCTCTCCCTCAGTCTCTATGACTTCAATTTCTTCTTCAACTTTCTCTCCTCCTTCAACAACCTCAATTTCCTTTTCTTCTCTTTC
The DNA here is from genome assembly GCA_003660485.1 of Thermococci archaeon. Taxonomy (GTDB): domain Archaea; phylum Methanobacteriota_B; class Thermococci; order Thermococcales; family Thermococcaceae; genus Pyrococcus. The sequence continues at coordinate 4,519 of QMUI01000015.1, forward strand.
TTCCTTTTTAGTTAACTTAAGGGTTAAGTATACCGTTCTCAAGAGCTCTTCTAATGCCTTTTCATCTTCTGCGTAAACGAATCCTTGGCCTACTATTACTTTACCTGAGAACCCAAGAGTTTTCACTGCTTTATCAAAGACTTCCTCACTTGGTAGCTCAATTCCTGGGAATAATTCCTTCCACTTCTCTTCTAGCTTGTAAACTTTTGCTCTCTTCTTGACGATTTCCATGAGCCTTGAATTTTCTGCTTCAGCTCTCTTTAATTCTTCCTGAACTTCTTGGTACTTTTTCTCGAGTTCCTCTACCTTCCTCTTTAACTCTTCATTTTCTTTTTCCAACTCTTCAAACTTCCCCTTTAGGTCGAGATAGTCTCTCCTAAGCTCCATGTATTCGGGAAGCCTCTGCAGGGTCTTAAGTCCTGCTCTAACGAGGGCGTTCTTTAATTCCTTTCTTACAAGTTCCACGTCTATATGTTCTAAGTCGTGTCCCAGGGGGAGTTTCATCCTCTCTATATGTCCAACCATCTCGCTTAGCTCATTGAAAAGTCTCTCTGCCAATTCCCTGCCCACTCTATCAGCATCAGTTGCTATAATTAAAAGATCGGCACCGGCAGCGGCGCTCTTTGCTATCTCTATGTTAGTCGTGGGTATAATTGATGAGATAGTTATGTTGTACTCGCTTCCCAATGCAAGGCCTTGAAGTGCCTTACTAACAACCTCCACATCACTTGCTCCTTCAACAAGAATTCTAACATCAACTATTGTCATTCCTTTCACCTCCGGCTTTCCCGGTCGCTCTAATCTCGGTGACCTGTTAATTAAACATTGTCCTTTAATAACTATTGGGAATAATTCGAAGCTATTTTATATGCCGAAAATTATATAAGTTTAGTTGAGCGTTGGGTTGGTGAGGTGACGATCATGGCCAGGAACATCGTTGTAGAAGAGATTGTAAGGACACCAGTTGAAATGCAGAAGGTTGAGCTAGTGGAGAGGAAGGGAATCGGCCATCCAGATAGCATAGCTGACGGAATTGCTGAAGCCGTAAGCAGGGCTCTTTGCAGAGAGTACATGAAGAGGTATGGGGTTATTCTCCACCATAACACTGATCAGGTAGAGGTCGTTGGAGGAAGGGCCTATCCAAAGTTCGGTGGCGGTGAAGTTGTTAAACCCATTTACATTCTACTCTCTGGAAGGGCGGTCGAACTTGTTGACCAAGAACTCTTTCCTGTTCATGAGGTTGCTATAAGGGCTGCAAAAGATTATCTAAAGAAGAATATAAGGCATCTTGACGTCGAGAACCATGTTGTAATAGATTCGAGGATTGGTCAGGGGAGTGTTGATCTTGTAAGCGTGTTTAACAAGGCTAAGGAGAACCCAATACCGCTTGCAAACGACACGTCATTTGGAGTTGGTTTTGCACCACTGACAGAGACCGAGAAGCTAGTTCTTGAGACTGAGAAGCTCCTGAATGGGGAGAAGTTCAAGAGAGAGAATCCGGCGGTTGGAGAGGATATAAAAGTTATGGGGCTCAGGAAGGGAGATGAGATTGACCTAACGATTGCCGCTGCAATAGTTGACAGCGAGGTTGCAGATCCTAAGGAGTACATGGAGGTAAAGGACAAGATCAGAGAAGCCGTTGAGGAACTGGCCAAAGACATAACATCAAGGAAGGTCAACATATACGTTAACACGGCTGATGATCCTGAGAAGGACATTTACTATATCACCGTTACCGGAACGTCGGCTGAAGCGGGTGATGATGGATCTGTTGGAAGGGGGAACAGGGTTAACGGCTTAATAACGCCCAACAGGCACATGAGCATGGAGGCCGCTGCCGGTAAAAATCCTGTTTCGCACGTTGGGAAGATATACAACATTCTTGCAATGCTCATAGCGAACGATATAGCAAAGGCCTTACCAGTTGAGGAGGTTTATGTGAGGATACTCAGCCAGATAGGTAAGCCAATTGACCAGCCTCTCGTTGCCAGCATTCAGGTTATTCCGAAGCAGGGTCACAGTGTCAAGGAATTCGAAAAGGATGCCTACGCAATAGCCGATGAGTGGCTTGCAAACATAACTAAGATCCAGAAAATGATACTGGAAGACAAGGTTAACGTATTCTAAACGATCTCGAGTTCTTTTAATTCCCTTTTCAATAATGCGAGTTGGTGCTCGTTCAGCGTCCTATTGCCTATAAGCACTATCAAAATTGATCTCTTCACTAGCATAATAGTCCTTTGCACTTGAGAGGAGCTTCATTACACTCTCAAAGCCATTTTCTAGAAAAGGTATTCTAACAAAGTATTAAGCATTATATCATATCACACTCCCGAAATATTATTGGAATTTTCACTTATAATACCTTCCGCCTTCAGGAACTCTTCAATATCTTTGATGTCTTGGGGAGTTAGCTGGTAAACTCTCTTGTTTGAGTGCGGAATGATGATGTTTTTCAGTTTTTTCCTATCTACTCCAAAAACGTGTGCAGACTCCTTCAGAGCTTTACTCACAAGCTTTCTTCGATGTTGGAAAAGGGCGTTTACGAGTTTTTCATTTAAATATATCCTTTCTTCCTTGGGCTTGGGAGTCAAGAGAACTAAGGCGGAATCAACCTCAGGTCGGGGATAAAAAGCCCCTCTCCCAATCTTCATTACTATCTCCACATCCGCTAGGGCTTGAACCATTAACGAGAGTCTAGAATAGTTTCTGCTTCCAGGTTTTGCTATCATTCTCTGAGCGAACTCAAGCTGGTACATTAAGACTGCTTTCTCGAAATCCCTCTTAAGAAGTTTGAATGTAAATGGAGAGGAGATTTGATACGGCAGATTCGATATCGCCTTATTGAATTCGGGCCACTTAACTTTCACTGCGTCTCCATGAATTATCTCGACGTTTTTCCAGCTGTATTCCCTTTTCAGTATCTCAATTATTCTCCTGTCTATCTCAATAGCGTAAACTTTCTTGGCTCTCTTGGCCAGTTCTTCTGTTAAAAACCCTAACCCAGGACCAACTTCTAAAACAACATCATTCGCACTTACCTCTCCGACTTCAATAGCTTTCTCTATGACATCTGGGACAATTAGGAAGTTCTGTCCCAAGGAATCTCTTGCTCTCAAATTGTATTTTGAAAGAAGGAAAAAGAGTCTGTCCTTAAGCATTTTAATCCCTAAATATTCTGTGCTGGCCAACGAATATCCTGTATTTATCTTTCCCTTGTAGTTCTTCAAGTATTCTCTTTGCTATCATCTTTACAGGATCGGGTAAACCTTTGACCCTCTTCTTCAAGTCTTCAAAGCTCTCAAAGGGTTTCTTCTCTCTCTCCTCAATGATGTCCCACATATGCTTTTTCCCAATTCCTGGGAGTAGCTCGAGACTGTGTAATCTGTTCGTTATTGGGGGAGCAACGTTAAAGAATTTTATGAACCTCTCCTCATTGTTCTTGACGATCTCCTCAATTACATATGATAACTCGGCCTTTGCTGTATCCGTTAGCTCTTCATAGCTTAACTTCTTATTTATCATAGCTATCTTGTCTCTGTTCCCCTTTCCAATAAAGACTCTCTCGTACAGCATTAGATCCTCCTTCGGAGTCACCTCGAGCAAGGTGAAGGCTTTCTCTCCTATTACCTGAGCAACGGGCTTCCCAAGGTAGTGGCCTGTTCTTAGATCGGGATAACCGTTCGGGAGGTAATCTAATACGTACGCATATTCTTCATATTCAACGTTCTTCTTTTTGCGAATGCTCTGATGATAAGGATGCCTACGGTAGTAATCCATACTCAACCCCCCAGAAATCTATGAATGCAGAGTTTTAATACTTTTGTCCGCTATCCCGAATTGTTTAAATATCCTTGAGCACACTTAGATACAGATTTTAAGGGGGTGGAAAAGATGGTTGATTGGGAACTCATGCAACAGGTAATCGAAGCTCCTGGAGTTTCTGGATATGAACACCTTGGAATAAGGGATCTTGTCCTTGATCTCCTCAAGGAAGTGGCTGATGAAGTCAGAGTAGATAAATTGGGAAACGTTATAGCCCACTTCAAAGGTTCTTCGCCCAGGATTATGGTAGCCGCGCACATGGACAAGATCGGATTGATGGTTAATCATATTGATAAAGACGGTTACCTGCACGTCGTTCCGATAGGTGGCGTCCTTCCAGAAACCCTAATTGCTCAGAGGATCAGGTTCTTCACTGACAAGGGAGAGAGATATGGAGTCGTTGGAGTTCTCCCACCCCACTTGAGAAGAGGCCAGCAGGACAAAGGTGGAAAGATTGATTGGGATCAGATAGTCGTTGATGTTGGAGCGTCGAGCAAGGAAGAAGCAGAGGAGATGGGCTTTAGGATTGGGACGGTTGGAGAATTCGCTCCAAACTTCACGCGGCTCAGCGAGCACAGGTTCGCAACTCCATACCTTGACGACAGGATATGCCTCTACGCGATGATAGAAGCTGCTAGGCAACTTAGCGATCACGAGGCAGACATATACATAGTTGCCTCAGTCCAAGAGGAAGTGGGCCTTAGGGGAGCAAGGGTTGCAAGCTTTGCAATTGATCCCGATGTGGGAATAGCAATGGACGTTACATTTGCAAAGCAACCTCATGACAAGGGTAAGATAGTCCCAGAGCTCGGCAAGGGGCCAGTTATGGACGTTGGTCCTAACATAAACCCGAAGCTAAGGGCATTTGCCGATGAAGTTGCTAAGAAGTATAATATCCCACTCCAAGTTGAGCCATCTCCGAGGCCAACTGGAACGGATGCAAACGTAATGCAGATAAACAGGGAGGGCGTGGCCACAGCAGTTTTAAGCATTCCAATAAGGTACATGCACTCCCAGGTTGAGCTCGCCGATGCAAGGGACGTTGATAACACGGTAAAGCTCGCAAAGGCCCTACTTGAAGAGCTCAAACCAATGGACTTCACGCCGTGATGGGAATGATAGTCATAGTCCCCATTGGGGAAGTTCCTGGGGACGTTCTTTCCTTTCTTCAAACAAATCTTTCGGCATTCTATGCAAGGTACGGTATAGAAGTTAGGGTTATTGGTGGCCTATCTCTAGATGCATTCTCCCATGCTTTTGATATGTACAGGGGTCAGTTCTTAGGTAGGGCTTTTCTCCCCGCTCTCTCCCTTGTGAAGAGAGATTTTAGAGCTTTAGCGGTTCTTGGAGTTGTTAATGTTGATCTGTATGAGCCTGGTTTGAACTTTATATTTGGAATAGCCCATCCTGGGTTCGGAGTTGCCCTGATATCACTGTACAGGCTGTATCCGGAGTTTTATGGTGAGCCTCCAGATAGAAAGCTCCTCAAGGAGAGGTCTTTGAAAGAGGCTATGCACGAACTTGGTCATGTCTTTGGCTTAGAGCACTGTCCAAATCCGAAGTGCGTTATGCACTTCTCAAACTCAATTATAGATACCGATATGAAATCATGGATGTACTGCGAAAGCTGTTTAAGGAAGTTGGAGGAGAGGATAGGGAGGGGCCATGTACGAAGTGGAACTTAAGGGGTATGCAACCGACGAGATATTTGAGAGGGTAAGGGAAAAGTTTGAGTTCATGCGCAAGGAAATCCACGAGGACATCTACTATCAGCACCCCTGCAGGGACTTTTCAAAGACTGATGAAGCCTTGAGGATTAGGATAAAAAGGTTTAATGGACATTTTGAGGCATTTTTAACTTACAAGGGGCCGAAGATAGATCCAAGATCCAAGACAAGGCTTGAAATTGAAGTTGAAATTGAGGACGTTGATAAGTACTCTCAGCTTTTAGAGGCCCTCGGCTTTAAGGAAATTCTTACAGTAGTAAAAACCAGGGAGAAGTACTACGTTGATAAGGGCGTTACAATAACCTTAGACGAGGTTGAAGGGCTCGGTAAGTTCATTGAGATTGAAACCTTAGTAAAGGAAAAAGATGAGATTCCGGGAGCCGTTGAAAGGTTGGAGAATATACTTAAGGAGCTTGGGGTTGAGAGGTTCGAGAGGAGATCTTACCTTGAGCTTTTGCTGGAAGCCTCTCAAATATCTCAACGTACTTGAAGCCGTCGTCGGGGAATATTAGAACCGTGAATATTAGAATCGTTGTTCCTTTAGGCTTTACTTTTTCATAAGTCGCAACAACTGCTCCTTAGCTCATTGCCTATTAGTAGCCCATCACTCCGTGCGATCTTGACAACTCCTTTAAATGCTTCCTCTTCTGTAATTTCAACTACTTCATCGACTTTAACCGTGAAGAACCACTTTGGTTTCGTTTCAAGTCTTTTTATCCTAGGAATAGTGCTCCCTTGGGCTGGGATAACGCCAATAATTATGGTTCCATACTTTTCCTTCAGGTACTTTGCTA
>QMUI01000016.1 GCA_003660485.1 Thermococci archaeon
AACAGCAGATAACCCCCCATCACGAGGAGCCAAGCTGAATAGATGAGCGCGGTGTACACGTGGTAGCTCGCTATGAGCTTCTTCTCCACCCTCTCAAGGACGTTCTTAAGCTCCCTAACCTCCTCCATGATCCCACCATAAGAATATTGGACAAGGAAGTATTTATACTGAGGAGTTATTCTGGTTTACAGAACTAACTTTTTATTGATATCCGGCATAGCGAGGTTCCACACAGATCCAAGCACGTTTAGATGGTGCTAGCTGAGTACGGAATACATGCTGGATGTCTTAAGGATCCTTACAAATATTTCTGCCCACAGTGGTCGTTGGATTGCCTCGAGGTTCATCTAAGCTCCCCAGGGGAACTAAGAAGGAATTTCCACAAGGGCTTCACTTCTATCTCTTTGCCTTCCCTGCTTACGTCAACAACGTAAATCTTAGGCAGGCTCTTCTCAACTTTCTTTAAGCTGTACGAGAACCTCTTCAGCGGAAATATTACGTACGCATCGCTGAAGTATTTAAGGTAGTTGTGGAGGGTGTTCTTACTGACCTCTATTCTGAGGGTCTTCATGTAGTTCGCACTCCTGTTTATGGAAAACTCCTTGGAAAAGGAGGTTATCAGGAGCTTAAGAAACAATCGAACAGCCTTAAGGTTCTTTATTAAGTGTCTTTCAACAACATCACGGTAAAGCATGACATCCACGTACTCCTCCAAGGTCTTTCTTTTGAGGTACTCATCATCCATGAGGGCTATTTCTGGAAAACCCCAAATTCAAGATACTCCCTTAGAAAAGCTTTTATCCTCGCTTCCTTTTTAGTTGAGATGTACTTTTCAACCTTCAAGCCCTTAGCTTCCAGAAATTCTCGAAAACTGAAGGGAAAGAGTTCAAAAGTCAATGTTCTGCCCCTCAAGCTTGAGGCAATCTCCTTGCTTAAAAGTTTTGAAGAGGGGCCCGTCAAGAAGACAAAGAACCCTTCCCGCTCAACTGCTCTTTTAGCGAAAAGCTCCCAGTTCTTGACTTCTTGAATTTCATCGAGGAACAGATATTTTTCATCGGCATCAGGATAGAGTTCATAAAACACCTTTATAACTGCCCCCAGGTCTTCCAAGGATGGAGGATAAAGCCTGTCATCGTCCAGAGGCAGAAAAAGAGTCGCTTTTCCTTCATCCCTAAGTTTCGTAAAGAGGGAGAGCAAGTAGAATGTTTTCCAGCCCTCCTAGGCCCAATTATTGTGATTGCCTTTCTAACGGGTAATCTAGTGGGGGCTTGGAGTTTCCTCTTAACGCCTTTAATTTGGATCTCAAGAAAGTCCTTAGCGATCTGCCCAATGGTATCCTCGCGACTGATGTTAAGTATGTAGGTAAAAATTCTCAAAAAGTTTCCCTCTATGAAGGGAAAGTTTGGTGGATTTAGTTTGACACTGTGAGAAACTCTTATAAACTATGTCCGACAAATGGGGATAATAGGTGGATAAAATGGCGACAACAGTTAAGGTTTCAGCGAGGATACCAAAGGGTCTTGTGGAGAAAATGGACAAGCTGGTAGAAGAGGGTCTTTACTCGAGCCGAAGTGAAATAATAAAAGAAGCTCTTAGGGACTTTCTGCTTCGAAGGAGAGTTGTAGAAGATTTTGAGCTTATAGGATACCTCAAAAGCGTTGAAAAAATCCTCAAAGAAGATTGGGAGAGCGAAGCAGACGAGTACTGGGACGAGATTGGGGGAGTAGCATATGAACCAAAGGAATGAGCTCCTTCAGTGGGAGATAGTCCTCCTTGATTTCCCCTTCGTTGATCTTATTGGCAAAAAACTTCGTCCTGCCCTCATTGCTTCAAATAATAATCTCAACAAAATTTCAAACGCCGTTATAGCTCTTCAAATCACGTCTAATATTAGAAGTGGTTTCACTGAGTACAACATTAAAATCACCGATAACGATGTTATACGTTATCCTGGGACGAAACCCTTAAGACCAAGCCTGATAAAGCCGTACGTTATTTTTACGATTGAAAAGTCTTTGATAAGAAAACGAATTGGTATCCTCAAGAGAGAAAAGGTTATAGAAGTCAAAGAAAGCCTCAGGCGAATCTTTGATCTTTAGCTTCTTTCGACTTCATGATCTCCTAAGGACAATGCCAACAACAGGATCAGTCAACTTGTACTCTCCGTTCTCTTCCCCAACCCACCCCATCTTTTTCAGGTTCTTGAGTAGCTCATAAAGTCTCGGCTCGGGAGTTTTCATGCCTTTTAAGGTTAGATAATCCCTTATAAGGCTCCACCTATTGTACCCGAGTGCTATTGCCCTCAAAATTTGAACGTACCTTCTGCTCCTCCTCTCCAGCTCTCTTAACTCCCCCCACGAGGAGGCCCCTAGCAACATCGAATGTCGCCTTTATTGCCCTATCAAAGTCTTTAGTTTCCATGTACTTGACTCCAAATAGAACGAGCCACCCAGGAATACCATCAAGAGTTGATACTGCCTTTTCTACCTCCTCCTCCGAAATTTTAGTGCCTGCTTCTTCGAACCCGGCTTTTAGGAAGGCTTTCGAGGTTTCTTTATCGAATGGCCCAATGTGGATTTTCCCTCCAACTCTCCCGTAGAGGGGGCTCTCATAGTCATCTATACCGAGAAAATCATGGAGTAGACCAACCTCTGAGCCCGTGAGGATTATCCTCAGGTTTGGCAGACTGTCGTAGGCATGAGCAAACAATGCTAAAAGCTCCTTCCCACCCCGTGAGCCGTAGAAGCGCAGGTACTGGGCCTCATCGAATGCTATTATAAACCTACCTGTTTCCTCGCCAAGCCTGTCCAGCTCCCTGAAAACTTCTCTCAGTGATGCTTCCTTTGGTTCTACCTCAAGGAATCTCATGTTTAGTTTTATCCTGAACTTGGCAAAGAGTCTTTGGAGTAGTCCTTGGATATTCCTTTATGAGGTCTTCCCTCGTTATGTGCCCGCTCTCCGCATAGAGCTCTCTGCAGTCTATCAGAATCCCAGGATTTTCATTGAGATATGCCCTGAGTATGGAGCTCTTGCCTACTCGCCTCATTCCGAGGATGAGGGTTAAAGGATACCTCTCGACATTTTTCTCAAGCTCTTCAAACTCTTTTTCCCTGTCAAATGGCTGTCATGCGGATCTTCATCAGAAACTACTTTCTCCCCTGGCTCTTAATCATTGTCTTTTGGCTTGCCCTCTGGCTTCTCAGTTCTCAACTCAGGGAAAGCCTTAATGTCGTGAACGTTTTCGTTGCTTTCCTTCTCCTCGTTCCATTCCTCCTCGTGGCGCTTCACTTCGTTGGAAAGGCCCTCGAGCGCTACGGCTACTCGCGGGAGGATATAAAGCGCCTTCCGAAGATAATCGAGAAAACTCACGGGAGACTCTACATCTCAAAGGAAGTCTTTGATATTGTTGGCAAAGCGCTGATATTCTGGGGATTAATGGCTACAGCCGTTGTTATGACGAGGGATCCATTAAAGGGGCTTCTCAACGGGGCCGCAATATTTGCCAGGATCTTCGCCCTCTTCATTATCCTCGTCTCAATGGTCATCTGGGTTATGGCCTTTCCTCATGGCCTGTATAAGCTTCTTACCGGGAATAAACTCAATAGGGACTTTTTAGTTGAGCTAATGAGGCAGAACATCTTTTATACGGGGTCTTCTCCACGTGAGTTTTTGTGGGCTCACGTGGGGGTTCATTCCCCGAGGTTCTGCGGGTGCCCGGACTTAGACCGCCCCACCCACTGTTCTCTTAAGCCAGTACACTATGGCGGAACGGGTCGCCCGAACACCCGCAGGGTTCAGCCAGCCCTCCACCTCGCCTAGCTCACCGACTTCACCGGACTGACCTCACAACCAAAAACTATTTAAGTAAACAAGTATTTAAGTATTTTGGTGAATACAGTGGGAGTTATTACAGTGAAGATTCCGGATGAGTTAGAAGTTAAGTTCCGGAAGAAAATCCTCGAAGTTTATGGGCCGAGGAAGGGGGCCCTCGGAATGGCCATAACGGAGGCTATTGAGCTATGGCTCGAAAAACACGAAGAGCAGAAGTGAACTACGTCACCATCAAGACAAAACTCGAACCAGAAAAGCGAGAGGATTATTTGAAACTCGCCCTCTTGGCGGAAAAGTTCAGAAGAGCAGTTGAGCTGGCGATAAGACTCCAGCTTAAGGGCGTTAAGAAGAGTGTGGGTGTAAAAGAAGTCTCTCGGTTAGTTCTTAATAACTGGTGGTATTCTGATAGTGCATGGGATTATGCGAAAATGTTGTTGAGAGGAGCAGAACAGAACGGTGGAAATCCAAGGCACATTCACCTGAAGTCAAAATTCCTCATCAGTAAACCTAAGGAGAATGAGAAGGGGAATAGGAACGTGAGGATTGAGTGGCCGAACGTTAGAATTCGCTCCAACGGAGAGTGGTTGGAGTTTAGAATGAAGACTGCCGAGAAGTTTCTCCCAGTTATTCTTGATGTCCAGAAGTTCAAATACGGTGCTCAGGTTGTCCTGAAGAACGGGAAGATTTACCTGCACGTCCAAGTGCTCTTTGGAATTTATCTGAAACATCTCGGAAAGATCACTAGGGGTAGGCTGTACGCCGGTTTCGACTTGAACTCTGATAGGGTGAATATGGTTATTCTTGACGAGACTGGTATTATCAGGGATGTTAGGGTTGAGCACTTCCCGGAGGTCAATTCCTCCGGGTTCTCAAGAAGGAAGGCGAGGGATTTGAGGCTGAAGGCTCTTGCCCAGTTACTGGACTATGCCTACCACCACGGGGTAGGGACTGTATTCTTCGAGGACTTGGGTAAGATAAAAAGAAGAAATGGTAAGGCGGCTGGTTCGAGGAAGGGGAATAGGAAGGCCTCGAATTTCGCCAAGAAGGAGCTCCTTGAACACGGGATTGTTATGGCGTCGAAGAGAGGTTTCAAGGTTTACCTAGTTAATCCTGCCGATTCTTCGAAGTTGGGACGAGAGCTGGCCCGGGGGCTGGGGCTGGACGTCCATACTGCATCAGCGTTCGTTATTGGTTGGTGGGGCGTTAATTCCCTGAAGACTCACGAAAACTCACAAAAAGAGGAACAGTTTGGATAGGCGATTCTTATCGCGGTCAGAATCATCGGACTTCACTCTGGCTATCTTGCTGGCGATGATCCCATAGGGGAGCTCATGGCCCTTGGCAGAAGTAGCAATATTGTAAACTCACTTCTTGAACTTTCTGGCCTGAACTTCCTCTTTGGTCTCGTGGGCCTCTACGGGCCGAGGAAAAGCAGAAAGCTGACAGCGTTGGCTTTAACTCTAATCGTGATTAGTCAGGTGTGGATTGTGCGGGTAATAATTTTTGGATGAGCAAGGGTTAAGTAGGAAAAGAGTGATATTCAAAACATGATGAACAAGGAGCGTGCTTCAGGACAGGAGAAAAAAGGCAATTTTGATGTTCTAATGATTGCATTTGGGAGCATGAGCGATGAAGAAGCTGAGAGATTCAGGAAAACATTGAAAGAAGTTGAGGAATGGATGAATGAGTGGACTCCCCGAAGCTTGCGGAGGAGTGACTCTTAATTCTTCACATATGTCTCAAAGTACTTCTCCATAGCTCTGTAACAGATATCCTTAACATTAAGTTTGATTAGCTCAAGCTTCTTTTCTTTCAGCTTACTATCATCTCTAAAGTTGTAGTAGTTGAATTGGGGCTCCAATCTTAGGTATACCTCTCCATCGAACACAGAAAAAGTGAGTGTTTGCTATGATTGCTTTACTGCTTGGATTGTAGCTGATTGAGACGTATATGTCACCAAAGATCCTCTCCTTTTTGCTTACTCTCTGCCTTAGTTCTTTAAGTATGTCGTTAATGTTCTCAATCGGGAATATGTTGGTAAACAGTCTCAGAAATCCTTTTCTATCGAACCTAAAGAAAACGTTTTCGCAAAAGTTTTCTGGTTTTCCTTGCAGTATTTGCGGAGCCGTTCAAGCTCCATGGACACCATATCGGAAAGCCCTTCAGGGTCGTAAAAATAAAACAGCCTATCATCCTTTATTAGCTTATCAAAATCCCCAACGACTTTTCCTTTGTTTAATATTTTCTCGACTTCTTTCATAGCTCTCTTAATGTCATCGCTCCACGCTCTTAGGAAAAATATGGTGGTAACCATGAACGTCCATTTCTCGAATTCCTCATCAGAGAGCTCCCCGAATCTCTGCTTAATTGTCTCTTTGAACTTCTCATTCGACTTAAGTGCACTTAAGTAGTACTCTACTGGGTCTTTTGGCTTGTCTCCCTGCGTGAGCAACATATATGATGCCCATTTTGAGTTCAACATCTTAGTAGTTTCCTTGATATAGTCGAGGAGCTTCTGAGTTGTCAGCTTCTCTTCCAAGTTGAGAAGTATATAGCTCACATCAACACCTTCCCTGTAAAGGTTCCATACGGCTTCGCTTAAGTCCCGATATTCTTCGGTCTTGGGAGTCATTGTGATTACGAAAACCTTTGTGTTCATTGGGCTCGAAACTCTAATCAGTCTTCCGAGCCTCTGGTAAAACCTTAGTGGGCTCTTAGGAACGTCAGTCATCACAAGAACCCCTGCCTCGGGAATATCAACACCTTCTTCTCCTACGAGCGTCGAGATTATTATGTAAACATCACCCTTTTTGGCCCTAGAGATTAATTCCTTTCTCTGTTCTTTCGAAAGGTCGCTTGTTAGGACTTCAACCTTATTAGATGGCACGTCAAGCTCCCTAATTATGGCGTCTTTGAACTCATATGCGGTGGCCTTTCGAGAGGTAAAGACAATAATTGGCCTTAATTTAGGGGTTTCTTTGGGATTATATACTGTCAAGATATCAAGCAGTGCACGGGCTTTGTGGGAAAGTTGCTCACTTCTGCAGAAGTCGCTAATTTCATCTGCATATTTGGATTTTGGAATTTTTCCTTTCTCTATTGCTCTGAAAAAGCTCTCACAGAATGCCTTTTTCCCATACCTTGAAAATGTTCTCTCGAGAAAATATATTATCCTTACTTCTCCCGGTAACCTTCCGAAGTACAGTAAGTCATACACTCCTCTTTCCCTTTCGTCTAGTTCTGAGTCAAAAATATCAACGAGTGCCTTTGGAGGATTGAATTGAGAGTCAATACTGATAAGCTTTTGAAAATCGTAGTGAAGCAGTTTTAACTCTCCAACAACTTTCCCAATCTTGCTAACGCTTGCCCTGTAAGCCTTCTTACTCGGTAACAACGCTGTGAATCCAACGACGACTTTTGGTCTTAGCTCTGCGATAAGCTCATTGTAGTACTTCCCAGTGATCGCATGGTGAACCTCATCGATTATTACGGCATCAAACTCTCCCTGAAGGGTTGAAACACACTTTAGAGCTGTTTGAGGGGTTGAAATAACTACTTTATAATTCTTTAAAAAAACTCCAGCAGTTTCCTTCATATTCTTTGCCAGTTTCAACTAATTGTTTCCACCTTGAGTGCATCTGGTCACAGAGAAAGCGAGTTAGTTCCAAGACAAGTATCCTTCTGTATCCTTTGCTGAGCAGATATTCTGCTGTCAGCATTTCAAGAACTGTTTTTCCACTTCCAGTTGGCATTGACACTGTGATAAATCTCTCTCCATGCTCCAATTGATCTATAAGCTCTCTAGCAACCGCTTCTTGGTACTTGTGAAGGGTAAATCCAAATGCGTTTTCGAGCTTTCTATTAAACTCGGAGATAAGATCCATGGCTATCACTCACCACATGACATGACCACTAGAGAAACTCTATGCTTTCTGGTGTTATAATGATAAAATTAGATGAGAAAGTAAAGGGTCTCAGCTCTCCACCTTCTCAATCCCTATCTTCGCGTTAACCTCTGGCCACTCCACCACGTATCCCTTCGCCTCTCCAAAGATTACTTCTGTAGCCCTCGTCTCCCTCTTTATGTAGTCGAGCTGCTCCTCGAGTAGCTCCCTGTTCTCCTCGGTTGTCTCTATTGTCACCACTATCCTGTCGTTCACGTCGAGGTCAAGCCTCTTCCTCATCTCCTGTATCCTCCTTACGAACTCCCTGGCGAGACCTTCTGACAGCAGTTCCCTGGTTAGGGTCTTGTCCACGTATACCCTTCCGCCCTCGAACTCCTCCATCACGAAAAACTCTGGAATCTCCTCTTCAACTATTATGTGATCCCTCGTTAAGTGGAATGCCTTCCCTTCAATCTCAACGTCAACTTCGCCCTTCTCGTAGAGCTCGAGGCCGTGCTCGCTTATCCACTTCGCTATAACCTTTGCATCCCCCTTGAACTCCGGCCCGAGCTTTGCGAAGTTGGGCTTGACGATTATCTCCCTCTTTACGGTGTCTAGCACTACCTCCTTGGCGTTGAGCTGATCCCTCAGTATTCTGTTCAGCCTTTCAACTGCCCTCTTTACCGTCTCATCCTGGGTTTCTACTATTATCCTCCTCACTGGATACCTAAGCTTGATCCTGGCCTTCTGCCTTGCAGCTGAGCCCGCCTCGACTATTCTCCTCACGTACTCCATCTCATTCTCGAGCTCCTTATCTATGGCCCTCTCATCTGGCTTGGGCCAGTCGAGCATGTGGACGCTCTCCACTCCAGTAAAAGGCCTTATTAGGTTCTGATAGATCTCCTCGGCTATGTACGGCGTGAACGGGGCCATCAACCTCAGGAGAACATCAAAGACCTTCCAGAGCGTGTAGTAAGCAGCCAACTTGTCCGGATCATCCCCCTCGACCCACATCCTCTTCCTGATCAGCCTAACGTACCATCTGCTCAGGTCCTCAACTATGAACTCGTAAAGGGCCCTAGTTGCCTTCGTGAGGTAGAAGCTCTCTATTCCGCTCTCGACCTTTTCTATTAGGTTGTTAACCCTTGAGAGTATCCACCTGTCCTCGTCCCTGAAGGGTAACTTCTCTGGATTCACTTTAGTTGGATCGAACTTGTCTAGGCTCATGTACGTTGACGCCAAGACGTAGACGTTCCAGAGTATGTTGAGCATCCTCCTTACCTGCTCAACTCCCTTCCAGCTGAACTTGAGGTTCTCCCATGGGTTGGTGGCCCAGAGCATGTAGAACCTAAACGTGTCCCTTCCGGCCTTCTCAACGACTTCCTCAGGCCTTATTATGTTTCCAAGGCTCTTGCTCATCTTGTCTCCTTTCTCGTCCAAAACGTAGCCGTGCATTGCGACCCTTAAGTAAGGAACTGTGTCGAAGGCTATAACTGAAGCTGCCTGCTGTGAGTAGAACCACTTGGTTACCTGATCCTCTCCTTCAACTATAAAATCAGCTGGCCAGAGCTTCTCGAACAATTCCTTGTTCCTGGGGTAGCCCAGGGAGGCCCAGCTGGCTATTCCGCTGTCGAACCACACATCAACTACATCTTTAACCCTTCTCATCTCCTTGCCGTGGACCTTTATTATGAATGCATCGACATAGGGCCTGTGGAGGTCTTCCGGCCCGAGCTTCTCCTCGATAACCTTGAGCTTCTCCTCGTAATCCTCTGGAAGATCAATCCTCTCGCCGTTGACCTCTATCGCTACTGCCAGCTCAACTAACTCCTTCCAAGAGCCGACAACGTAAATTTCCCCGTCCTCGGCTTGCCATATTGGGAGCGGGATGCCCCAGTACCTCTGTCTGCTTATTACCCAGTCCCCGCTGTCCCTAACTCCGTTGTCGAACCTTATCTTAACCCAGTCCGGATACCAAGTAACTTTTTCATCGTTCTCCTTGATTATCTTGTCCTTGACCTTGCTGACCTTGAGGAACCACTGGTCTGTGGCCCTAAATATCAGGGGTGTCTTACAGCGCCAGCAGTGCGGGTACTTGTGCTCTATTTCTCCAGCCTTGAGGAGGTAGCCTTTCTCCTTGAGGTGCTCTATTATCTGGGGGTCAGCTTCCTTGACATAGATCCCCTTCCACTTGCCCTCCGTGTACTTTCCTTGGTCGTCAAGCGGGCTGTAGACAGGTAAACCGTACTTCTGTCCAACTTCAAAGTCTTCCTCACCGTGTCCTGGGGCGGTGTGCACTAAGCCCGTACCTTCCTCGAGCGTCACAAAGTCGGCCAAGATTACCCTGTGGGCCCACTCATATTTTTCCCTGAATTCCTTTTGCCTCGGATACTCATCCATTAGGATGTGAACGTACCTCAATCCCTCCAGGTCTTTACCCTTGAACTCCTCAACGATCTCTCCCTTGACCCCTATCTCTCCCAAAACCTTGCCAACTAGGGCCTTGGCGAGTATCCAGTACTCTTCTCTCCCTTCCCACTCGACCTTGACCTTAACGTAGTCATATTCTGGGTGAGCGGAAACCGCAAGGTTTGCGGGCAAGGTCCATGGGGTCGTCGTCCAAATTAGGAGGTACTCGTTTTCCTTACCCTCAACCGGGAACTTGACGTATATGCTCGGATCCTTCCTAAGCTTGTACTCTCCCCTAACTTCATGCTCGGCCAAAGCTGTCTCACACCTCGGACACCAGTGAAGAACCCTCTTGTCCTTCTCGAGAAGGCCTTTCTCCCAGGCCTTTTTGAGCGTGAACCATGCTGATTCAATGTACTCGTTCTTTATCGTCATGTACGGATTATCCCAGTCCATCCAAACGCCAAGCATCTTGAACTGCTCGGTCATTATCCTGAGGTTGTTGAGTGCAAACTCCTTACACTTCTGTATGAAGTTCT
>QMUI01000017.1 GCA_003660485.1 Thermococci archaeon
GAGATACTTGGACAGTTTAATGTACCTCTTCGCCTCCTTAACCTTTTCCTCCCAAACCTCCAAAAGCTCGGGATTGTAAAAGTCAAAGGCGGTATGCCTCTTCCCCTTCCTTATCCTCTCCCTAATCAGCTCGTCCCAGTCATCCTGATAATAAACCTCAATCCCCCTAAGCCTTGCTCTCTCAGCATCTATGGCGGAGATTATCCTTATTATGTCCTCGGCGCTTTCGTGCGCTATGTGGGAGTAAACGCTTTTCTCATCCAACTCCAGCGCAACTTCAACCGAATCCTTAACTTTGATCATTGATCTCACCCGGGTAGATATCATCGAAATCTGGTAGGCCGCTTAAAAGTTGCCTTTTCTTGATCTCCCCTTCTTCCTTGGCCTTCATGAACTCTTGAGCGTACCTCTTTGCTGTAACGACTATATCCTCTATGCTCTTGCTTTCGTAAATTCCGCTCAACAGGGTCACAACCTCAACTTCCCTCTCCCTGGGATCCGGATAGAAGCCCCTGAATATCTGCTTTCCCCTTATCCTCCCCGTGAGTTCGTTCAGTGCCTCAAATATCTCGTTGGCCTTCAATGCCTCGGGGGGACCGTGGATAGCGACTAGGCCGTACAGGGCGGACTCTATATTAACGTCGAGGTACAAACCCTCGTTCTCGAACGATCTCACTATAAGCCTTGACAAGCTCTTCACCTTGGATGCATCTGCCTTAGCATAGCCAACGGTGGCAAAGCTTCCCATGGCCCTTAAAACGAACTTTAGGTCACTTGCATCCAAGGTCTGCTCCCCGGGAACGTCTATTAATGCCAAGAGAGAAGCTATCCTCTCAACTATCGCGTAATTTATCCTCTCATAGGCCTGGCTTATATCTTCTCCGCTCTCCTTGAGCTTGTTGTTGTCTATAGCAATTATAGAGTCAACTATCTTGGAGAGCTTGTCTATGGTTATCGCGGCGTTAATGGTTGGCCTTATCCCCTCCTCCTTTAAGGGGAGGGCCCCTATAGCGACTACGAGGGAGTCTGGATACTCCTCCTTGAGGGCCTCCGCTAAAACTGGAGTCCCCCCAGCTCCCGTTCCGCCCCCAAATCCGAAGGTTAAGAAGAAGATATCAACGTCTTCGTAACCTATCAAAGACCTGATCTTCCTCATTATCACTGGAAGATCCCTTTTCATTGCCTCCCTTCCCAGGACTGGGTTGGCATTAACTCCCTTGCCTCCAACTATACTCTCACCTATCAGGATTCTCCTGTCCTGGGGTATGTGCTTCAGGTACTCCAGGTCTCCCTTCGATGTGTTAATTGCCAAAGCCTCAAAATCTACAAGGGAGAATATATCAGCAATCTTGGTTCCGCACTGGCCTATCCCTATTATTATAGCCCTCACGTCGCTATCACCTCAGAGAAACTTCACGCTCAGCTCTTCTACTTGAACTTTCCCATCCTTGTTCGTGTCCACCCAAGAGGCAATTACGGCCTTTCCATGGAGGTACTTAAGGATCGGGCTGTTGAATATGAGGTTGGCAATGTCCTTGTACCCTTCTCCCCTATAAAGAACGAA
This sequence comes from Thermococci archaeon, assembly GCA_003660485.1. Classification (GTDB taxonomy): domain Archaea; phylum Methanobacteriota_B; class Thermococci; order Thermococcales; family Thermococcaceae; genus Pyrococcus. Next base: position 1,565 of record QMUI01000017.1, read on the forward strand.
CAATAACTCTCCGTCCCTGTTTCTTCCCGGAATTATTATGAGGGTACCATCGCCGGACAAGGGCACCCCGTTAAGCGTTAGATGCCCCGCTCTGATGTAGATTTTCACATCGCTGTTGTACCTTGAAACATCCACCCTACCCACGGGATATATCAATATGTAGTCCCCAGACTCCGGAATCCTTATGAGCTCCGTTAGCCTAATCGAGGTGTTTGCAGAGAGTACATTCTCCAAACCTTTCGCAACTATAGTGGACAAGCCTGGATCCGTGGATATTATCTTCACGCTTGAGTTCCTGAACTTAGATATCACCGTGTATATGTTAACCCTCGGGACTTCAGGATTAACCGTGTAGTATTTAACGAGGAAAGAATCGTACAATGGGCTCTTCCCAGGTTCCTGTATTTCAACTTCGATGCTCTGATTAATTCCCATTTCCTTGAGCGTTAAGTATGCACTAAGCAACTCCCAAGCCTGCCTCGGGGGATTATCCTTTACGTACTCAACGACATCTTGAACATCATTCGGCCGAACAAGGTCCTTTATCAAGTACAAGATTACCGTAGTTTCAGGGTACATGGGAGCAAAGTACCAAGATGACAAATCCGTCTCAAATATAAAGCCCCAGCCACCATTTTCCTTCATTTCCATTAGCCAATCTAGGTTCTCTTCTATGACCTTATCTGTCTTAGGGACTCCAAGCATCGTTAATGCCTTAATTGCAAGTCCAGTAATTAATGGTTGCTTGCCAAATTTATCGCCCCAGAATGAAGATAATATAAGGGACTTTGCTTCTTCCCTCTCTGAATACGTTAGGTTCCTATACTCAAGGAGGGACAATAAAGCGAAGAGGTAAGACTGCCTGAGATATTTATCGAACTTAATCTCTTCCATATCTCTCTTGTAAACTCCACGCATGTATTCAAGCCCTCTTTTAACGGCCTCGCTCATAGGATTGCATATCCTTAAGGAATCCAGCACGAAATATGTAACCGAGGCACTTGAGGGAGAGCCAACGTACACTCCCCACCCCCCATCGTCATTCTGAGAGGCCTCAAGGATCGTGCAAACTTTTTTCAACTTGTCTTCACTTGGCCCAACGACGTTCTCTGAGACCAAGGAAAACGCCATCGTGGAGTACAAGGGATAGTACTTGTCCGTCCAATTGTGCCTGTACTCCTCAAGTTCTGCCAACAGTAATGCTGTTTGAAAGTCCAATCCCTTTAGGCTCAGGAGGGTGTAGGCCTCAAGGGCCATGGCACCCTCTTGGTTACCGAAATGCTTCAGAGATTCTTCTGGAATCTTACCTTCCATGTTGTATGCAACTGTTATCCACAAATGCAGGAGGTAAGGATCGCTTGGGAATTTCTCCTTAATAATTGGATATGCCCTCCTCACTAAGTCTAAGTCCTCTCCTAAAAGAGTTAAAGCCGCTGAAGCAAGCAGTGTACTTCTATAATCCGGAATCATTCCTGGGAGGTAACCCCAACCATTTCCACTAAAGGCCCTTTCCAGGTACCTTATCCCGTTCAGTATCGCAACCCTTATCTCCTCTCTCTTCTCAGGCTCATTCTTAAATGCCTCGTACGCGTACTTTAACCCTATGAGGGCATAAGCCGTATCGGGGACTGAACTAATGCTACCATAAAAATATCCCCATCCCCCATCATCATTCTGCCATGAAATTAACTTCTCAACCTTTCTCCATACATCTTCAGCTGACAAGGAAGGAGTCTTATTTAAGGCCTGGGAGAGAGCCATCACAATTATGCTGAGCCTTTCAGTTCTCTCTTCATCTGGATAGGCCTTAGCAACATTCACCGAAAAGTCGAGCATCTCGACGGCAGATACTGGAGTCAAAAGGATCATCATTAATATTAAGGGACTAATCCACCTCATAATTTTCCCTCCCAAGAAAATTAAAATGCATTGTAAATAAAATTTATGATAAGGGAATTATTGAACAACATTTATTTCTTTGACTTCCTTTTCATCCTCAGACCTCTTTGGGAGACCACCTGGCCTGGGCTTTTTCTTTTTAGCCCGAAGCTTCCTTAGCTCTTCCTTGTACTTTGTCATATAATATCCAGTGCCTATTGCCACCAGACCAAGAACAACGACAAGAGCACCAAGTACTGTTGCTATCGCTTTATAGTTTGGTTCTTTTTTGGAAGCAGTGAACTTTGCAGTCACATTCTGGATCCTTGAAGCCAGGGGAGCTGGATTACTCTGTTGTTTAAGGATATCCTCGACTATAGTTGGAAGTTCTTCTGGTGATGGTAGCTTTTCGATGACTTTGGTTTCGGTTTTGACCAACACCTTCACTTTTGGAGGTACGCTATCAACCAAGACCAAGTTCGGATAATTAACAATATGCCAATTGCCCAGGGGGTCTTGATATTTTAATGCAACGCTAACTGGATAAAGCCCTTGTTTCAATACCAAGTATTGAGCGTCAACTACTTTTTCCTCTCCAGCCTTTATCGTCCCTAAGTATATCTCATCTTCACCATCTAAAAATCCCCCAAGATTAACGGTGAGCTTTGCATTCTTTATAAACTCATATTCGGGGTTTGCCCCAGTCGCCGATACTACAAACCTCAGCTTTATCGTAGAGTTCTCCTCTGTCTTTATGTAATTAGACCATGACGAATTCGAGAACCCAGCGGCCTTTAACTTAATTTGAGGCGTCGAATACACGGTTATCTTCTCTATTATGTTCGACTTAACTGTAACTTTCTTCCCGGCTTCATCGTAATACTCCACTACAACGGGACCAAGGGTATACGTACCCACCGCCTTTGGTTTTAATGTATAAACTAGCACTGGCATCTCGGAGAAGGGCTCAAGTCTACTAAGAATCCATGCACCAATCCCACTCCTTAATTCAAAGTTATTCGGAACTGGCGCTATCACTTTAACTTGGAAGGCGTTGCCTTTTCCTACGTTCTTAACCTTTATGAACACTATTAACTCGTCCCCTCCCAATAAGAGGGATTTTTCGCTAACACTTAACTCGGCAGTAACTTTCGCTTCCCTTATAATGGGCTTAGCCACTCCTCCTACTGGAGTGTAGACCTTTATATATGTCCTATTGTACGTTAAATCGACTCCTTTTGGGGGAATCTCGACTCTTATTGGAGCCTTAGTTGATGTGTAACCAGTCCCTTCTCGTATCGTAAATTCTTCCATGAGGTTACCGTTAGAGTCCAGGAGCTTAAACCTTGAATAATAACCGACACTGACGAGGTTTATTTTGTATATTGTGCTATTATATTCCACCGTTAAGCTTTCCCCGACGTACAGAATTCCTTCATAGACGGACTGAACTATATCTGCCTCTTCAACAGGTTGCCCTTCCTCCTCTTCCCCAGGGTTTATGACTTGGGGATTAGTGAAAAACAGTTCAGGGACATAAATATTGACTACGGCTTCATCGTTCTTTTTTGCCTCAACAAGTTCAACCACAACAACTGGGGATTGAGTTAGTTCGCTCGAAACCTTGTATGAGACCTGGATTGGAGTAGTTTTGTCAAGAACTTTGTACACAGAAGTGCCATCAGGATATGTAACTTTAACTTTTACCTTATCATCTTCGGGTATATCGACTACTTTAAACGTGTACCGTGGGAACAAGGAAGGAAGTGTATATGAAGAGCCCTCACTTAGTACAAGCTTCTCTTCAAGGACCTTCATGGGTGTTGAGACTGTAATATAAACAACTCCCTTATCTTCCCATATTCCTGAGATCTTTACTATAATCTTTGCGTCATCCTGGGAAGGATAATATCCCTGCTCTCCCTCTTGCAAGGTTAGAGATTTTACGAGGGTCCCTCCATGATATATATCTATCATCACCTTGTCCCAAGTGCTTGTAACGTCCTTGAACTTTACCTCGTAATCCCCAAACTTTAGTACTCCCCCAAGTTTTAGACCTACGGTCGAAAGCTTTGAGTAATACGTTCCTGCCCTAACGGCCGGAATTAATAACATTGATGACATTACCAGGAGTAAAATTAAAGCACTAACCTTTCTCATCGCCCCATCCCCCGTTATTTAATGATCCTTAAGTTTAGGAATTTTACAAAGTATAAAGGTCTTTTGGTATGGATTAGTCCCAGAACTTCCTTGTTTTTATGTAGTTCTTTTCTAGCTTCATTAACTCACGAATTAATTGATTTCTTGGAACATTCCCAAGAACTCTTGATGCTCCCTCAACTCCCACCCCATATGTCGCTAAGGCCAATAGGGCATCCTTCCCGTAAGAAATGAATAAATCAGCAGCTTTTATTCCCCTAAGGTACGCCCGCTCTAATTCTTTATCCACCTGCTCTCTATGCTTTATTTTTTTCAACGCCTTAACAAAGGCTTCCGCATCAATAGGATGTAGAGGAGCAAGCATCATTGAGTCGCATTTGGGGCATCTTAAGTCCTTCCTCTCGATAACTCTTCCAACCTTTGTTTTCCAATGCCACCCACAATTGGTGCAGACCATGACTATATCCTTCTCAAGAAGGGATTTGTAAAACATATCTTCAATCTCTTCTTCCGTAAGCGGAAGGGTCAGTAGGAATTCTCCCACAAACTTAACGTACTGTTGAGCAGTTTTGCTCAACTTCTCTCTCATGACCGATCTGATTCTTATTTCCCCGCTTTTTGCCCTGGAAAGCACCAAAGTTGCATTTTTAATGTCAACTTTCTCCTGCAGGATTTCATTGATTGCCTCGAACTCCACTACTGTTCCCTCGAATAACCTTTCAACACGTTTAATCTTTGCATCCCTAGCTATTGCTCCGATTCTTCTTGCGACATTCAACGTCTTCCACCTATATATGGGGCCAAATTTTATCCCCCTAATTATAATTCCCCCTATGTTAGGCCCTATCTGCAAGATCTCCTCAATGTCTTTTGGATTCAAGGTGAATGGAGATCTTATTACTATCGCATGGGCATACGACCTTATTGAAAATATGTTACCATATTTTGAGGACAGTAAAGTCCAAATGAGCTTTGCTAATGCCTCATTTACCTTATTGCCAAAATCGGCGTGTATGACAGTTGTTTTACCAACGACCTCAATAACAATGTCTCTATCCGTTGAATATAGTTCCATTATTTCGTTTCGTACAATTTCCAAATCCTTAACATCAAAATCAACTCCCCTAACGAGTTCCTTAGCTCTCCTTAAATCATAGGCTAAGAGCCTCTTCAACCTCCCTACTTCAACTGCCACTTCATAGGGAACTGGAATTAATTCCCCTTCCCAACTTGGAATTGCTCCTTCAACGTTACTGCTTTCCCTAACTTTTATAAGCCTGTTCTTTTCATCTATCTCAAGGACTAGCCAGCTTCTTCCATGCATAATAAATTCCATTCCCTCCTCAAGATCCATCACAAAGTTCTCGTCAAGCCTCCCTATGAATTTGCCTGAGACTGCATCAATCACACTATAATTGACCTCATCTGGTATCGTTGACAAGTTCTCAAAGTAATACTTATATGCCCCTTTCCTAAGCTTGAGCACACTATTATCCCGCCTTATTATCCTCGCATCTTCAAGAACGCTGATAACAGAGAGATAGTCCTCCCAACTCAAGTCCCTATAAGGATAGGTCCGTTTTGCTATCGTATACGGCTCATGAATGTCAACTTTATTATACTCAATTACTAAGCCAACTATAAAATGAGCCAAAACATCTAATGCGTTTTTATAGGGTTTTACAGGCTCTAATTTCCCTTCCAAAGCTCTCTTAGCTATTACAAGGCTTTGAAGATAATCTTCAGGGGTTACCGCTATTATATATGCTTCACTTGTTTCCCCCAATCTATGCTTGCTTCTCCCGGCCCTCTGAATGAGCCTATTAACTTGTCGAGGGCTCATGTATTGGACAACAACGTCAACATCTCCAATGTCAATTCCAAGCTCCATCGAAGATGTACAGACTAATGCCTTGATTTTTCCTTCTTTTAACTTCTTCTCGGCCTCAATTCTAGCCTCTCTCGAAAGGCTACCGTGATGAACTTCCACAGGCTTCCCCCACACCTTTAACCTATGAGATAACACCTCAGCGAATTGCCTAGTATTTACAAATATTAAGGCCCTGTTGGATTTCTCCACTATATTCCAAAGAGCCCTAAGTCTAGCAGCGACTTCTGGAGGGACTTTTAACTGCTCAGAAAGCTTTACATCGTCTTCTTCTACCTTAGGGTAGAGGACGTGGAATTTATATCTCTTCTTGACTTTTGGCTTTATTATGACGTCAGCCTTTAGCCACTCTCTTATTTCTTCCTCATTCCCAACTGTAGCCGATAGCCCTATCCTAATGAAATCCGCTATTAGAGAAAGTCTTTCCAAGTTTAAGGCCAGCTGAACACCTCTCTTATTATCAACCAGCTCAACGACTTCATCCACTACAACGAACTTAACGTTCTTTAAAAACTGCCTGAGGGACTTCATCGTGAGCAATATAGGAAGAGTTTCGGGGGTTATTATTAAGATGTGGGGAGGATTCTTAACTTGTTTAGCCTTTCTTGATTGAGGAGTATCACCGTGTCTAACTTCAACGCTCACTCCTAACCTCTCTCCCCACCATTTTATCCTTTCCAGTAGATCCCTGTTTAAAGCCTTAAGTGGGGCTATATATAGTGCGGATATCGGAGGTAAATTTTCTCTCATTATTATCTCAAAAATCGGAAGTATAGCAGCTTCAGTCTTTCCGCTCCCGGTAGGGGCTACGATAAGAGCACTTTTCTTCTCTCCTGCTATAACCCTGAAAGCCTCTAATTGGAGACTATTAAGCTTCCCAAACTTCTCCTTAATTGCCTTCCTTAGTAATATGTGCATCATAGTGACAAGGGAGAGCAACTTAAAAAGATAGCCCATATAAGGATATTACATGTACAGAAAAGGGGCGAACGCCGAAAGAGAGCTAATAAGGTTATTAGAAAAGTATGGATTTGCAGTTATAAGGTCTGCTGGTAGTAAGAAAGTAGATATAGTTGCCGGCAATGGAAACAGGTACTTATGCATAGAGGTAAAATCTACGAGGAAAGAGAAACTATCAATCAAGAAGGAAGAAGTTGAAAGGGTAAGAGACTTTGCGAGCAAATTTGGTGGTACCCCTATATTAGCTGTCAAGTTCATAGGAAGGGGTTGGAGGTTTGTAGAATTAAAAAAAGATGAGAAGGTAACCCTCCATGTTAACGAAGGTTTACCTATAGATATAATACTCGGAATACAAAAAACATTGGGGGAGAAAGAATGAAGAAAGTTATAATGGTCATCGTTCTATTTGCAACAATACTTCTCCCAGTATATGCTCAACCCGTTTTAATAATTGAGGCAACCCCAAAAGAAATCGAAGGAAAACCTGGGGACACGCTTACCTTTAACGTTACCATTACGAATGTAGGGAACTCGACTGCAGAAAACGTGACTGTTTTCGTGTTTAATAAGGTCAAGGGCATCTTATTCACTCAGGGATTTATCAGATCAATCCCCCCAAACACAACTGCAAATATAACCCTTAAAGCGTATCTAATAAAACCCGAAGCAGGGGTTTACAAGCTAACAGTTGTAGGAAAACTTGGGAACTACATAGCGGAGGATTATCTCAAATTAAAGGTCAAATCAGTCATAAACTACACCCTCAGGATTCAGGGGCCAGTAATGGTAATCTATGGGCGGAATGTCTCTATGATTGTTTCAATAAACTCAAACTCAAACGTCCTATTATATGGGAATGCAAAAATAGTGATATTAAAAGATGGCCAAGTATTGAAGGAAATAAACTACAGGCCAATGATAAAACCCTGGGAATCTTGGAGCGAAAATATCATTATTCCAAGGCCTGAAATCGGAAACTACTCTGTAATATTCTCGGCAAACTTCTATAATAGAATCAAGAACACAACCTTTAATTTCACTGTATTTAGAAGGCCCCTAACCTACGAGGCGTATTTCGAAAACGGAGAGATTATCGTTAAGGTTACTCAAAAAGGAACGCCCGTTAAGAACATTGAAGTCACAATAGGAAACACCACAATGTACACGGACGAAAATGGCGTTGTAATGTACCCCGTTAACTCCCCAGGCACTTACCTCATAAGGGTGAATTTAGATGGAGTAATCTCGGAGAAGTTGATAACCGTAGAAAGGCCAATAGTGGTCCCCATCGTTAAGAATTCCTCCTTAAAGATCAAAGTTCTAGATTCCACTGGAAAGCCCATCAAAGGTATAATGGTGGAGGTAACTTCAGAAAGGGGAACTTTTTATGGAGTAACGAACGAAGAGGGAATATGCGAGTTTAACTTATCTGAAGTTGGATATGGGAAGATAAAAGTAGAGGCCAATAGCATTAAATATTTACCATCCGCGACCTCGATGACCATTAAACCACCCCTTAAGCAAGAAGTTGAAACGTCTACAACCACAACCACTATAACCACAACTATTTTTAAGACGGAAACTGTAACCCCAGTTGTTAAGGAGGTCGAGAAGATAGATAAGGCACTCATAGGGCTAATTATTGTATACGTTATTACCTTAGGGATAAGCTCAAACCTTGCCTTCTTTAGACCAATCGTTGTGGAGGACAAAAGCGGGAGGTACTACTTCATCAAA
>QMUI01000018.1 GCA_003660485.1 Thermococci archaeon
AGGTTTGGAGATGATGTAGAGAGGGCCCTCGAAAAGTCCAACCTTAAGGTTTATTACCTCCCCAGGAAGAACAGAGGCGAAGAGGAAACTGAAGATGAGATAGCGGAAGCTTTTAGGGAAGAATCTTGGGATGTAGTAGTTGATCCCGGCGGTTATGGCGTCGAGCCCTGCGTTTACATCTTCGGAAGGGATCCCCTTGAGGTCGTAGGAAAGTTAAAGAAGATTGAGCAAAACTTATGAACTTTTCTTCACCAATTTTTTGGTGGTAGCAGATGCACCCATACAGGCTTCTCTATCCGATGAGGACTTACTTAGTGGTTTCTGGTTATGGAGAAAAAGCGAACATCATGGCAGCGGATTGGGTTACCATAGTGTCTTACGAGCCATTCATGGTTGGAGTGGCGATAGCTCCAGAAAGGACTACCCATGGGCTCGTGAAGAGGTATGGGGAGTTCGTGATAAGCGTTCCAAGCCTCGAAATGCTCAAGGATGTGTGGATAGCGGGAACCAAAAAGGGCCCCTCAAAGCTCAAGGAGATGTCCGTAACTCTAGTCCCCTCAAAGAACGTTAAAGTGCCAAGTATAAAGGAGGCCTTAGCTAACTTGGAGTGCAAGGTTGTCGATGCTAGAGACTATGGAGATCACACGTGGTTCGTTGGGAAGGTCGTTGGATACTCCTATAAGGAAGAAGCTTTCAAAGATGGGAAGCCTAACCTCAAAGCAAAGTTCTTGGCTCACTCCGCATGGACAGACTTTGTAACGTTCTGCGAGGAGATCTACAAGACCGAATAAACTTTATACACTTTCCTCAATTTTATTTGGGTGGTTTTATGAGAGTTGTTAAGAAGGAGCTCCACTTTTCAACGAAGGGCGAAATAGATCTGGTGGATATAACACGCGAAGTCGAGAAGTTTGTCGAAGAGAGTGGAATAGCCAATGGACAGGTCTTAATTTTCATTCCTGGGGCCACGGGAGCTATAATTGCCATAGAGCATGAGGAAGGCCTTTTAGAGGACTTTAAGAGGTGGCTTAGGGAGGTCATACCAAAGGAAAGGCATTACCTCCACAACAGGTTCGACGACAATGCCCACTCCCACCTAAGGGCCACCCTGCTCGGCCCGAGCTTGGTCTTTCCGATAATTGATGGGGAACTAATGAGGGGAACCTGGCAGCAGATATTCTTCGTTGAGCTAGATACTAGACCAAGGAGAAGGAGAGTTATACTTCAGGCCATCGGAGAATAGTCCTCCAGAGCTCGTTCGCATGGACTATAAACCACCATTTCTTCAGCTCCCTCCTCTTCTCCTTATAGTCTGGGTGGAATTTGGAGACTATGGACCAGAACTTTTTGCTGTGCCTCATTTCTATCAGATGAGCTAATTCGTGCGTCACGAGGTAGTGAAGCAAGTTATGGGGAAGGGCCGCTGAAGCGAGGTTTATTGTTATCGACTTCCTCCACGTTGCCGTCCCCCACTTGTTCCTCATCGGGATTATGTAGATCCTTTTGGGCCTTGCACCTATCCTTGGGGATACCTCGTCAACTATTTCCTTAACCTTTGTTCTGAGATGTTCCCTTATCTCCTCCCTCAGTTCCCCAGGATCACCACCCAATTCTATGAACTCCCCAAACAAGGGGAAGCCCTTTTTACCCTGAGCTAGGGCTTCTTCAACGATCTCAAGCTTCGAGAGAATCCATTTTCTCTTTTCCATGAGAACTTTCTCCACTATCCTCTCATCCGGCGTCGTGACAAGTAGGGTTCCGTCTTCGAGAATTCTTATTGTGACGTATCTAACAGGTTTAACTTTAACCCTGTATCTAACCGTTTTCCCATTGAGATTTATCGCCCTCATTGGAACCCCTTATTGAATGAATTCTCTTATACTTTCAACAACGTAGTCTGGCAATTCATTGATAGAACTCCAGCTGAAAATCTCGGATATTAGCTCAAATGTTCCATAGTCGGGATCCTTGCATAAAGATTCTAGAATTTTGACTATTGCTTTTTGAGTTGGTTCTTTTCCTTTCTTTTCCTTGTAGAAGTCTATTGCTTGGCCTATTATGTGTTTAAAATTTTCGTTGCTAAGTGCTAAGTCAAGAATTAAGTCTTCTATTTCATGTTGTAGAACATTAAATCCAAGCTTTTCTTCTATCCTTGTATCTCCAAGAGGAATAACAATGACATCAAGCTCACAACCTTTACATCTACACTTAAATGAAAAGTTCCCTTCTTTAACAACTTCATATTTAGACTTTAGAACGTGCTCAATTGAACTTAACAATCCTTGAACGGTTTTATCGTCGAGATCAATAGCAAGCCCTATTTTTGAAACTCCTCTCTCGCACCAATTTATGATTTGACTTTCAGCCTTTATAGTTCCAATTACCGACTTTGACCCGCCTCCTAATGGGTAAAATATGAAAATTTCCTCGTTTTCATTTCTTAAAACAGTGAATTTCTTGTAATTTAGCCCCAGTTTTTCCCATAAGTAGTTATATTTAACCCTTGCTCTTTGAAATCCCAGTTTAGTTAGTAAATTTGATAGAAATTCCATATCCCTCGTTCCTTCACAGAGCAACACTTTCATTCCTCATCCCCTCAAATCGGCCTCCAATTCCCTTCTTCTGAATTCTGCTTCCTCCCTATCAAATGAGATGTACTCCAAAACGCCGTCCTTTATCGTGGGAACGAAGAATTTAATATCGATATTGTCGCACTCCAGCAATATATCATCTATCAGCTCAAGGCTATGCGTGCTTATGAATATCTGATTGTCTTTTGCGGCCTTACAAATCCCCTTAACTATAAGTTTGCGTGAAGAGGGATGTTGGTAGTTTTCAGGCTCCTCACACAGGATGTACCCATATTTAACGCTCATAAGGTAAGCTAGATATATATACGCTGATCTGAACCCATCTCCCATGACAAAAAAGGGTACCTTACCTTTTTTGTAAACAATTTCGGGGCCAACCCCCTCTGAAAATATCCTAATATCCTTAACATCGGGGTATACTGTCCTCAGAACCTCTATCAATCTTTCGTGAGCCTCGTATCCTCTCTCAAATACCATATTATATGCATTAGTGGGCGTTTTCCCGTATATCGATTGGTTATCTATGAACGCTACATCGCCAGGCGGTTTCTTGTCTTGTTGTTCGTAGATTTTCTCAAATTTACCTGAAATGTCAAAATAAAGGCGATATTTTGTGGATGAATTATCAGCTTTAAAGGTTACCTTCAATGCAATGATATCTCTCATAAAACCATACGTCTCCACGAGAAACTGGATCTCATCCGTTGTAGGCATAGCAGGTTCAAGCGTCACGTGAGATATATCTGACGATATTACAATAGGCTCCTCTACATTTTTGAATCTGAAAAGCGAGAAAATGCTGTCAAAACCATGCCATCCTCTACGCTTGACTATTTGGGGAATTAAATTGTGATCTAGATTTATCGCAAGTGCCTCCAGAATTGTTGATTTTCCGCTATTATTCCTTCCGATAAATATGTTGAGTTGTGCGAATCCCTCAATTTTCCCCTCGCTTATCCCTCTAAAGTTCTTAATTTCTAATTTCTTGATCATCTTTATCTCCCGACATTTTTGGAGTGTGGTCTTATATCACATTTTTGCTCATAAGATTTAAAAACCACCTCTCAATTCGGCCAACGATGAAGAGGCCGGGAGAAATTCTCAGGGAAATCCTGAAGGAGAAAGGAGTTGAGAGCATTGGAACACTCTCACGAAAATGGCCGAGTGGTGAGGATATCTATCAAGAATTGGCCTTACTTCTTCTGGAGGGGGATGGGGCGATAGTTAAGCTTGGTGAGCCCGTTAAGGAATCCTGGGATTTAGAAGGGAGGAAGAAAGGGCCTTCTCTTTACGCTTACGTTAGGCCCTGCATGGTGGATAAGTTTGAGGTAGTGGTGAGTAGGGAAGACCTACTGCACAAGTTGCCCGACTATCCCTGGATAATTGTTGACCTCATGTTCTGGGATAAGCACATACCAAAGGAAAAGGGAAAGGTTAGCCTTCAGCTCAGGGAAACCTACGCCGTTATGAGGAGGATGTTCTGGCCGAGGAGGTTGGCAATAACTTGGGTCAACGAGGAGTTCAAGAGGATGAGCAAGCTACCACTTAACAAGATTGGGGCCTTTGAAGGATCCACCGCGGATTTCCTCAAATTGAGGGGAATAGAGAGGGTAGTTCTTCTAGATCCAAACGCCCAGGAAGTTCTATCCCAGGATGATCTAAAAGAGAAGGCGTTCATAATCGGTGGCATAGTGGATATGAAGGGTGACAAGAAGGGAACTACCGCCAAGATCGGAGAGGAGCTGGAGTCTAAAGGCATTGAAGTGCTTAGGAGGAAGATAGTCTTAAGGGGAGACATCGTAGGAGTCCCGGACAGGATAAACCACATAGCAGAAATTTTACTTAGAATGCTATATGGAGAGAATATGGAAAAGGCAATCTTAGCCGTTCAAGCCCCAACACACGCAAGGTGGAGGCTTAGGAAGGAGATCCCAAAGAGGAAGATCCGCTATCTAATAGACGGGAAATTGTACCTTGTCGTCGAGAAAGAGCTTTATGACGAGTTAAAGCAGTGGCTCAACATAAGGTGGGAGGACTTCGTCAAGGTTCTTAGGGAAACCGGCATGGTGGCCCTAGAGAGGAGGAGGATTCACCACTTAAACAAGATCTCGGTTTACAGGCTCGATAGGAGTGGGAGTAAAAGGGTTATTCTACTTAAGAGGGCCGCTCTGCTGTGCTACAATTGTTAAGTATAGTGGATAATCATCACGCTGTTATTATTCACTATAGTGACAAACTTTATATATCTCCCGCTCCAAGGTTAGACTATGGCCATGAACGTTGAAGCCTTGAAAAGGATATTGGTGGATCAGAGGGAAATAATGAAGGAAAAGCTAAAACAGGGTAAGATCATTGAAAGGGAACTTAAAATTGCCCCAAAATTTCCCCATGCTTATATAATTACGGGTGTCAGGAGGGCGGGAAAGTCCACACTTGCGTTTATTTCATCTCAAAATCCCCTGTACGTGAACTTTGAAGATCCAAACCTCTTGGGTTTTGATATTAAAGATTACATGAAGCTTATCCAGGCTGGATATGAGGTGTTTGGTTATTTTGATACAATAGTGTTTGACGAAGTTCAGGAAGTCGAGGGATGGGAAAAGATGGTGTCCTTTCTCATGGAGAAGTACAAAGTAATAGTCACTGGAAGCAATGCAAGGCTACTTTCCCATGAGTTTTCTACTTACCTAACCGGGAGGTACCTCAAATTCACCCTCTTTCCATTCTCTTTCAGGGAGTTTTTAACGTACAAGGGGGCCTCTTTAAACGTGTATAGCACTAGGGACATCGCGAGTGTGAAAAAACTTCTGAACGAGTACATTAAGATTGGAGGATTTCCAGAGGCGTTGAAACTTGGCAGAGAGTTTCTTATCAACCTGTATGATGACATAATAACTAGGGATGTCGCAGTTAGGTACAACGTGAGGAATTTCAGGGAGCTTAAGGAGTTAGCGTTTTACGTGCTTTCGAACTTTTCAGCCAGGATAACGTACAACAAACTGAAGAACTTATTCAAAATTGGTAACCTGCAGACCGTAAAAAACTACATTGAGTATCTAACGAGTGCATATTTGATATTTGAGGTTCCAAAATTCTCCTTTAAACTTAAAGATCAGCTAACGGGAGAGAGGAAAGTGTATACAGTTGACGTTGGGTTAATAAATGCTATAGTCCCTAGGATCTCCGAAAATATTGGAAGGATAATGGAGAATTTAGTCTTCTTAGAGCTGATGAGGAGGAAGCACTACAGGGAAAAGGACATCGAGATCTACTACTATAAAGACACGAGAGGTCGGGAAGTTGACTTCCTAATTGTTAGCGGGAGAGAGAAAGAGGCAATTCAGGTAACTTATGCCTCCGACGTAGATGAGATACCCAAGAGGGAAATTAACAATCTAATTGCCCTCTCAAAAGAGTTTGGGCTAAGGGAGGGAATTATCATCACGTGGGATCTTGAAGATGAAATGGTGGTGGAAAATGTTAAGTTGAAGTTCATACCAATCTGGAAGTTCCTTATAAAAGGTTAAACCAGGAACTTTTCCTTCCCTTTAAGTTAGGTGAAGTGATACCAACTCTGATGGCCTCGGATAGACTTAAATTACACACTATGTAATTTACATGGGGTGTAATTTATATGGTATGTAAAAACATCTTCACTCAAAGGCCAATCACGAAGCTTGAGTGCCTTTGGGGGAGAGCTCATAGAGAGGCCGTTGAGGAACTCTTAGAAAATTCCATGGAGGGCGAAACATCGGTACTCCTTGGGCCGAGAAGGATTGGGAAGACGAGTGTCGTTTTGACAATGCTCGAGCTGTTCAAAAGTAAGGGACACTACATTTACTTCAACTTCTCAAGATTCCTAGGGGCCAAAGCCATCTCAATAGCTGATATAACTCCTCAAAAGACCTCACTGAAGTTCATAACAACTAGCAAAGCCTATAAATTTTCCCTAAAGGGGGAAGAAGTTGAAGTCAGAAAAACTAGCATAAATGAATTCGTTAGCGATTTCTCGACTCTTGTGAGAGTTTTCTCCGAGAACACGAAGAGAGGTGTTATAGTTTTCGATGAAGCTCAGGTCTTGGCAAGACTGAAGAATCTCGACTTTAGAGGCCTTATTCAGGAAATTATTGACACGTACACGAACATCTCCTTAATCTTTACGGGGTCAATGCCAGGGCTACTAGTGAACTACCTAAATCCAAGCCCAGACAGACCTAATTTCATGAGGGGAGCGAGGAGAATAACACTTGGAAGATGGAGCACCGAGGAGGGTGTGGAGTACCTTAAGAGTGGCTTTGGTAGAGATGATCCGAGGTTTCCAGGGATAGTTGAATCCCTGGGAGGCATTCCTGGGTTTTTGGCTTACTTTGGCCTAACAGCATTAAACATGGGGTATCCTAGTCAGGATACCCTTGATTTGGCTCTAATGAAAACGCTCGAGTACGCTAAGGAAGAGTGGAGGAGAGATATTGGGGCCTTCTTAGCCCTGTACAACAGCCCTATCTACACCTCTATCCTTAAAATCCTCGCTAGATCTGAAGTTCCACTTAGGGGCTCGGAGATTTACGAATTGCTCGAGGAGAAACCCAAGAGGGTACAGCATGTCTACAAGTACTTAAAGAACTTAGAGAAGGCAGGCTTCGTAAAGTCGAGTGGAAAGAGGTACTGGATAGAGGATCCAGTGTTGAAGCTTGCATTGTTGTGAATTTATAAACTCTCTCCCTAACATGATTTGGTTGAAATGAGGGTCGAAGAGCTCAAGGTCAGCGAGAAGGTGAAGCTCATCCTCAGGAAAAGGGGAATAGAGGAGCTTTATCCACCCCAGGAAGAGGCATTAAAGAGTGGAGTTCTCGAGGGAGAGAACTTACTCGTTGCTATCCCGACGGCGAGCGGTAAAACGCTCATAGCTGAGATAGCCATGGTTAACACCCTCCTTAGGGAGGGAGGCAAAGCAGTCTACATAGTCCCCCTCAAGGCCCTAGCTGAGGAAAAGTTTCAGGAGTTCAAGGATTGGGAGGAGATTGGACTGAGGGTAGCGATGGCCACTGGAGATTACGACTCAAAGGACGAGTGGCTTGGGAAATATGATATAATAGTTGCTACAGCAGAGAAGTTTGATTCTCTCTTAAGGCACGGCTCGAGCTGGATTAAAGATGTGAAAGTTCTCGTTGTAGATGAGATCCACCTCTTAGGCTCGAGAGATAGGGGGGCAACTTTGGAGGTAATCTTAACTCATATGCTTGGAAAAGCTCAAATAATCGGCCTCTCCGCCACGATAGGAAATCCCGAGGAGCTTGCCGAGTGGCTCAATGCAAAACTCGTCATGAGCGAGTGGAGGCCCGTTCAACTGAGGAGGGGAGTCTTTCATCAGGGTCTCGTAGTCTGGGAGGATGGAGAGGTTGACAGGTTCAGTTCCTGGGAGGATTTAGTGTACGATGCGGTAAAGAGAGGTAAAGGTGCCCTAGTGTTCGTGAACATGAGGAGAAAAGCTGAAAGGACTGCTCTTGAACTTTCTAAGAAAGTAAGGTCAATGTTAACGAGAGGAGAACTTAGGAAGCTTAAAGAGTTAGCGAATTCTTTGGAGGAAAATCCAACTAATGAAAAGCTCGCTAAAGCCCTTCAAGGTGGGGTTGCCTTCCATCATGCTGGCTTAGGAAGGGAGGAGAGGGTTCTCGTGGAGAACAACTTTAGGGCCGGGCTAATAAAGGTCGTAGTTGCAACTCCAACCCTGGCTGCGGGGATAAACACGCCGGCATTTAGGGTGATAATTAGAGACACCTGGAGGTATTCCGACTTTGGAATGGAGAGGATTCCCGTCCTTGAGGTACAGCAGATGATGGGTAGGGCGGGGAGACCGAAGTATGATGAGAGGGGTGAGGCCATAATAGTTTCTACCACGGAGAATCCTGGGGACGTTATAAGCTACTACATAAGGGGGAAGCCTGAGAAGTTATTTTCCCAGCTGTCGAATGAGAGCAACTTACGGAGCCAGATTCTCGCCCTAATAGCAACTTTTAATTATAGAACCGTGAGAGAGATCCTAAACTTCATAGATAGGACTTTCTATGCATACCAGAGAAAGGACACGTATTCAATAGAGGCAAA
Source organism: Thermococci archaeon (assembly GCA_003660485.1). GTDB lineage: Archaea > Methanobacteriota_B > Thermococci > Thermococcales > Thermococcaceae > Pyrococcus. The sequence continues at coordinate 8,697 of QMUI01000018.1, forward strand.
GATAAAGGAAATTCTGTACTTCCTCATGGAAAACGAATTCGTAGAGTTAACCCTTGAGGACGAGATAATTCCACTCCCATTGGGAACAAGGACGGCAAAGCTTTACATAGATCCGATGACGGCAAAGGTCTTCAAAGACTTCTTTAAGTATATAGAGAAGGATCCGAACCCCATAGGAATATTCCATGTCATTGCCCTAACTCCTGACATGATCCCCGTCTCTTATTCTAAGAGGGAGTTATCAAAACTCGAAGAGGAGTATTATTCCTTAAAGGACAGAGTTTATGCTGACGATCCCTATCTCGCTTATGATCCCTATTATGAGAGGAAGTTCTTTAGAGCATTCAAAACGTCACTTATCCTTCACGCTTGGATAAATGAAGTTTCGGAAGCTGATATAGTTGAAAAATTCTCCGTGGAGCCGGGCGATATTTACAGGCTTGTTGAAACTGCCGAATGGCTTGTCTATTCCCTGAAAGAGATAGCGAAAATCCTGGGAGCGTCGCAAGAGCTTCTTGACTATCTTGAAAAGCTAAGGGTAAGAGTCAAACACGGAGTGAGGGAAGAATTGATTCCGCTGATGGAGCTCCCAATGGTGGGTAGAAAGAGGGCGAGGGCACTCTATAATGCAGGATTTAAAGATTTTGAAAGCATAGCCAGGGCCACCCCCAGGGAGTTACTGAAGATAGAGGGAATTGGAGCAAAAACAGTTGAAGCAATATTTAAGCACCTTGGCAGGGAAGTTAAGATAGTGGAAAAACCGAAAAAGAACACCCTGGACTACTTCCTAAACAAACAATAAATATCCCAACTCCAATTTATTTTTGGTGATTTCATGAAGGGAGTTATCGTACCTTTGGTGACACCCTTTAACGAAGATTATTCTATAGACCTACAAGCGCTAGAAGAGCACATAAATTTCCTCCAAAAGGCAGGGGTTCATGGGATTTTTATTAACGCGACAACTGGAGAATTCACTAGCCTCAGCTTTGAAGAAAAGAAGTTTCTCGCAGAGAAAGGTAGAGAGCTTGTAACTTCTACAGCTTATCTAGTAGGAACGGCCTCAACAAACACTTTTGAGGTTGTTGAGCTAACCAAACATGCCCAAGACATTGG
>QMUI01000019.1 GCA_003660485.1 Thermococci archaeon
GCCAATCCAACTTCAACCTGGAAGGGTATACCCCCTGCATATACCTTCGGGGGCCTCGTTATCGCCGTCACGAACTCCGGCCTTAAAATCGCCTTGAGACCCTTCTCGATGTTTTCCTCCCCAATGGGTCTCAAGCCATGGGTTGGTGGTGCCAGGAACTTCATCAGCTTGAATGCCTCAACTATTTCCTCCGCCTCATGCCAAGTAAGCTTTTCTGGAGGTTTCTCCATGATCTTAGCTACCTGTTCTACGATCTTCTTCCACTTTCTGCCAAAGGACTTGAGAACGGCATCTACCTCTCCCCTGACTAACCTTTCGTACAGCTGTTCCCTGATATCCTTCCTATCTTCTGACTTTATCAGCCTAAGGGCGGCTATGTACTTTATTAGCTCGTCGATTTTCTTATCGCTGATCCTTGAGAATTCAGAAACTAGGAATCTCCTAACGCTACTCCTCTTGCTTCTATGAGCCATTGTGTAAACATCGTCCGTCATTACTCCCTTTGGATGGGGCTTCATCTCCACGGGAGGTTCGGGAATTTCGTCACTTGACCTTGGGAATACGATCAACTTTCCATCAGGCTCAATGAGCTCTATATGGGCGTGAGGATTTGCTATTGCCGTAAGTTTCAAATACCAATAAACACCCTGCTTTGAGCGGACGTACTTTACGTCCTTAACTTCAAGCTCTATTCTCGTCCCCCTCCAGCCCCTGGGATTCGGATGCTTGATCTTCTTCACAATCTTACCCTCATTTTTCTGGACATCTATCTTGACCCATGCCTCAACGATATCTCCGCCGGTAGACGTGATTACTCTAGTAGCTTTGCCGCTCGTTATCTGAGCGAACATTACCGCTCCAGAGATACCTATACCCTGCTGTCCCCTGCTCTGAATGTTCCTGTGAGCCTTAGTTCCCGCAAGCATCTTACCGAAGACGTGGGGGATGTAATCCTCAGGAATCCCAGGACCGTTGTCCTCAACTATCACCTTATAGTGCTCCTTCCCAAGCTCCTCAATCTCGACCCTAATGTAAGGGAGTATTCCGGCCTCTTCACATGCATCAAGAGAGTTTGTTACCGCCTCGTGTATTATTGTTGTCAGCGATCTAACCTTGCCAGTGTAACCAAGCATTGCCGCGTTCCTTCTGAAGAACTCGCTTACGCTTTGAACCTTAAACTCCTTAAATAGATCCCTTGCTTCCGCCATATCTACACCTCACAGGTTTTCATAATACATGGCACTCTCAAGTTCGAGATCTTTCTTCCTTCTCTCTAGGTATCTGTAGACCGTTCCATGAGGGGATCCTCTAGCAAGCTTCTCTATTGCCGTCTTTGCAATTTCTATCTGAATTGGGTTGCCAATTATTGCCACGGTTTTCCCGTAGACGCTTACGCTCGCCCCGCTCATCTCTTCGATTATCTGCCTTGTTCTACCTTTCCTGCCAATTATCCTACCCCTAACCCTGGGGAGGGCGTTTTTCTCGTTGCCGATAATTATGTCGGTGAGGTTTATTATCTCGAGGTACTCCCCTTCATTTAGTAGCCTGAAGGCCCTCTCCGGGGAGAACCCCCTTCCAATAGCTAAAACAATGTCCCTCGCCTTCCAAACGGCGAGAGGATCGTCAGTCTCCTTTGTTGAGGTTATCCAAACCTCCCCCGTCTCGCTATCTACCTCGATCTTTGTCTTAGTTCTCCTCTCAATTTCCCTTTTAGTGCTACCCTTCTTTCCTATAAGGACAGCGATTCTCTCCTTGGGTATCTTAACGTACTCTTCCTGCTTGAAGAACTCCTCCCATTCCTCATCCTCTTCATCCTTAACGATCTCACCGTCCTTGGTTACCTTCTCATACCTTTTCATAAGCTCCTCAAATTCCTTCTCTCCCATAATTCATCACCCGCTAACTCGCGGAACTTTTCCTCAGGATCCTCAACGCTCACACCTTTTTTACCAAAGTAGTTGATTATATTCCTGATATCCCTGTACAATAGAGTTAGGCTCATTCTGTTTCTCTTAACAGTTGCCTGGGACCAGTCTATTATCACAGGCTCGTTCCAAATGAGTACGTTGTATTCGCTTAGATCTCCATGAACCATATCTCCCCTCTTCCATAACTTTTCTATGGCGCCCATTGTGAAATCATAGAGTTCTTCAAAGTCCTCAATCTCTAAATCCTTTTCAACATCCTTTAATCTCGGGGCGGGCATTTCATCTCCAATGTATTCCATAATCAAAATGTTATTGCGAAAGGCTATTGGTTCCGGAGCCCTAATGGCGTACTTCATTGCTCTCTGTAGGTTTTTGAACTCTCTCCTTGTCCATACGAACACGAGCTTCCTGATATCCTTAGGGAGGTAGCCAATCCTGGGATCAGCCGCGAGGTATTCCCATATCCTTCTGAACTCCGTTGTATATGTCCTGTATATTTTTACGGCAATTCTATTTCCTTTAGCGTCGTAGCCTACAAACACATTTGCCTCCTTGCCCGTGCTTAAGACACCATATAGCCTCTCTATCTTCCCCTTTCTGTAAAAGTAACTTATCGTTTCAACGGTTGTTCTGTCAAAAACCTCGCTGAAGATTTTAAAGAGCTCGCTATCCTTCTCCCTCTTTTCTGTAAGGCCAAGCACCTCTGCAATTTCCCTATCAAGCCTCTCCATAGCTCATCACTCTAGCAGTAAGGAGCCACCGGTCAGGAATTCCTGAGTTATCTTACCCTTCCTTAGTAGCCAATCTACTTGAGTCTGGGTGTACCTATAGACAATGTCTCCCCTCTTATCACTCTGAACTGGCCATGGTTGAACTATCACAAGATCACCAACCCTAATCCAGACTCTCCTCCTGAGCTTTCCTGGGATCCTACACCTTCTGACCTTTCCATCCTCGCACCTAACGTCCATCCATCCCGCACCCAATGCCTGCTCGACGACACCAAACAGCTGATTTCCCTCTGGAAGCGGAACCCTTATGACCTCTTCACCTTCAACCTTCCTCTCTTTTTTAGGCATGAGCATCACCTCCTGATTTTTTGCAAAAATTTTTCCACATACACCTTAAATAGCAACTTTAAAAATTTTTGCATAAGATTTGGAAGGTATATAAAGGAGGGAGCCACGATAAAAAGTTGGAGGTGCAAAAATGACAAATGGGATCTGGAAATATCTCACATTTATCTTAGTGTTGATTCTTGGATTCTCGGCAGTAGCAAACGTTCTCCTCTATATGCAGATTGGAGCTCTTAAATCATGCAATCAAACCCTGCCTCAGGTTCAAGTTGGTAGCTTAAATCAAACGACAAATGAAACCCTCCTCCTAAAGTTAAAAATAGAGGAGATGAAAAATGAAATTGAATATTTGAAATCTCTGATATCTCAAGGAAAAGAGCAGGCCAATATCAGCATTGCTATTGTTCCAATCTTTGGGCCGGTAGATGACCAGCTCGCCCTACACATTGTGAAAATAATCCGAGAAATACGTGAAAACTCTTCAATTGGAGGAGTTCTTCTCTGGATAGAGAGCCCGGGAGGAATGGCTGGACCTGTTAGGATAGTATATGAAGAACTAAAAAAGTTAAGTTACCTTAAGCCAATAGTTGCATACTCTGGAGGATATATGGATTCGGGGGCGTACTACATAGCATGTGCCGCAAATAAGATAGTTGCAGATCCCTTGGCGGAGGTAGGTAGTATAGGAGTCGTATATGTCCACTTCAATGCCGAGAAGTACTACGAGATGAACGGAATAAAGGTCGAGGTGTTCAAAACAGGACCATATAAAGATATGGGAGCCGATTGGAGAGATTTAACACCAGAGGAGAGGGAAATGATTAAAAATCAGATAGAGATGTACTTTAATGAATTCCTGAACGTTGTTAGTGAAGGGAGAAACATGACTATAAACGAAACTAGGAAATATGCAGATGGGAGAGTATGGTTTGCAAAAGACGTGAAAGGATCGCTAGTAGATGAAACGGGAGATCTTGACTCAGCAATAAGAGCACTACTCAAGTTGATGAACGTAACATCTGCAAAAGTTGTAATGTTTGATTCTAAACCCCAGGAATTTGAAATATCGGAAAGTGCAACCCTCTATATGCCGGCGAACTATATTTACCCCTACATAAAGGGGTGAGAGCGTGCAGTGTGAAGAGAAGCTCGAAGTCTTTGAGAATGGATTCAAAGACGAAAAATGTAATGTCGAGGTTCGGGTGCTTGGGGGAGACGGGAGGAAGGTACTGTTAGCCCTGATCTATGAGATGTACCTTCCGGAGTACGGACCGGAGTATGTGTATCCTTTTGAATGTGCAAAGGAGTTCTGGGGAATCTACATGGATCCCTCAGAAATAGAAGGGGAAGAGGTCAAATTAAAGCCAATAAAATTCATGACAGATCAAGTAAGACAGAAGATAGAGGGCATGATCAAAGAGCTGAACGTTAATGTTGATGTAGAGAATGCAGAGATATACAAGACCAAAGAGGGCTATCTAGTTGTGAGCAAGAACTTCATCCTCGATCCAAAGGGGAGGCTGTTTGTATTTAACAAGCCCTCCTTAGCGAAGCAAATACTGAAGTACATCTGGAAGTGGTAGGATTGGAGAGAGAAAAGATAGTTTGGGCCGCTTTAGTTGCCATAATTCTTTTTCTTGTCTGGAAGACATTAAAGGAGTTGATAACCCCCATAGTATTTGGGATAGCCGCAACTTACATAGCTTACCCCTTCTACGTAAAGCTAGCCAACAAAGTTGGGAGGAGATTGGGCCTACTTATCGTTTTATCCGTAATTTCCCTCCTCTCGATTTTATTCCTAATTGGAGTTGCCCTCTGGATAACAGACGTACTTAAAAACCTTTACACATATCTTGATGCCTTTTTCTCTTGGCTTGGAACGCTTAAGGTTCCCAGGGCCCTTTCATCTCTGTTCGATGCTATAGCCACAAGTTTTCCAGAAAAATTAAGGAGCATGTTGCTTCAATATACCCTCTCACTTCCAAAACTTGCACTTCAACTTATAGTTTTCCTTGCAGTTTTTTATGCGACCCTAACTAACGCAGATTTCCTAGCAAAGGAAGTTCATGAACTGCTCCCCTCAACAAACAGGGAAATTGGCGAGAGAATGCTCTCAAAAGTTCGAGATACCGTTGATGCAATACTTAAAACATGGCTCTTCTTCAGCATAGCGAAGGGGTTCTTCCTCTCCATCGGGTTCTATATTTTCAAACTCAGCAATGCTGCTGGTTCAATAGCTGCAGGCATCTTATGTGTAATCTTAGAGCTCCTACCATTTATGGGCGGATGGATAATGTGGCTAATAGGGGCAATGCTACTCTGGCATAGGTCCCCTTGGATGGCAGTGCTCTTTGCTGTTTATGGATTTATTACGATATCTCCACTGCCAGACTACACAATAAAGCCGAAATTAACTAGAGGTAGAGCAAAGGTTAGTTCTGTAGTAGCCTTAGTGGGAATATTTGGAGGAGTAATGGCCTTTGGGGCAGTTGGGATAATCCTAGGGCCGATAGCCATAGGGCTTCTTTTTGCATTGATAGAAGTTTGGAAAGAGTATAAAACTAAACAACCTTCCAAAGCTCATCAGTCTCAGGACGCTTAAGGGGTCTCTCAACACCATCTTCTATAATAACCCTCTTCTTCTCAGCCAAGAACTCCCCTATTATGCTGGCGTTTATTCCTTTAGCCAACAACTTCTCCACCAAAACCTTAGCATGATCCCTCGGCACTGAAACCAAGAGGGAGCCAGAACTTATCAATGCCAAGGGGTCGAGATCGTAAAAGGCGCATATTTTCTTAGTCTCTTCCCTTACTATGACCTTATTGGCGAAAATCCTGAAGCCCAAGTCGCCTACATCTGCCATTTCATGCAAGCCATTTGCAATTCCACCCTCAGTAGGATCATGCATTGCCGTAGCGAATTCCCTTGCTATCAATGCCTCTCTGACCACACTTATTTCATAGATGTAGGCCTTCGCTCTTTCAACGAAATCCCTGCCAAAGATAGATCTCAGCTCTTCCTCCCTCTCATGAGCTATTATTGAAGTCCCCTCAATCCCGGCTCCCTTGGTAAGGATTATAGCATCGCCGGGCCTTGGCCTTGGAATAACTAACTTCTCCTTCTCAACTTCTCCAAGCATTGTTCCCACGACTATGGGCTTCTTTAACCCAGGAGTAACTTCTGTATGCCCTCCAACGATTGCTATTCCCATTTCCTGGGCCACTTCCTTTATCTCCCCCATAATATTTCTCACGAGGTCAATGTCAGCTCCCTCAGGCAGGAGGATGGTAACCAAAAACCACTTAGGCATGGCACCAAAGGTTGCAACGTCGTTTGCATTAACGTGAATTGCATAGAATCCAATCCTGTCTTCAGCCCCCGTGATTGGATCGGTAGATGCAACAAGAACGTAATCACCAAAATCTATGGCAGTAGCATCTATCCCAACCCCAGGGCCAACTATAACCTTATCACCATGCTCCAGTCCCCTGAGTATAACGTCGTTCAAGATTTCAGGAGGAACTTTTCCCACCAGCATTTCATTCCCCCCATAAGGAAGAATGCGAACGGTTATTAACCTATCCCATAACTCCATCCAGGGTGATAAAATGAAGGTTCATTATGAATGCTTTACGTGCATAGCTAACCAGTGCAAAAAGATCGTTGAGATGGGAACTGAAGACCTGGAAAAAAGAAAAAGAGCTATGTTCCTAGCAGCAAAAACAGTTGCGAGAGAGTATCATGAAGATGCAATACCGGCAATAGCAGGGAGTAAAGTGTTTCTTGAGCTGTATAGATTTCTAGAAAATGATGATCCCTTCAGAGAGTACAAGGAAAAGTCAAGGAAAGTGGCGGAGAAGGTTGTCAAGCTACTGAGGGATAGGCTCGACATTAGCATAAAAACCGCGATAAAGCTCGCCATAATTGGGAACATAATTGACTTTTCCGTTGGATTTTCTCCCGAAAACCTTGAGAGACAAGTTGAAGAGATGCTTAAAGAAGGCCTGTACATGGATGAGAGCGAGGAGTTAATTGAAAGTGTCAAAAGGGCAAAGGTAATTCTGTACCTCACGGATAACGTTGGAGAGCATTATTTCGACGCGATTCTCCTAGAGAAAATCAAGGAAATATCAAGTGCTGAAATATACATAGCCGGAAAGGAAGGCCCAATAATAAACGACGTCACCGTTGAGGATCTAAGAAGGGATGGCTTCGAGAAGTTTGGTAAGATAATCTCAACCGGAACTAGAATAGTTGGTGTCCCTCTTGATAAAATCAGCGAGGAATTTAGAGAGATATTTAAGAAGGCAGATATCATAATAGCAAAAGGTCAGGGAAACTTTGAAACTTTGAGCGAAATAAAAGATGAGAGAGTATTCTTCCTTCTAAAGGCCAAGTGCCCGGCGGTGGCCAGAGGGCTTGGAGTGCCACAGGGAGCTCTCGTATGTAAGAGGAATACCTAGAGCTCTCTTTTTCCCTCAAAATACTCTATTAGCTCTTCATCACTCACATCCTCATCGTATCCCAGCTCCCTTCTCTGAAGCTCAATTAGGCCTGGAGTTAGAAGTAGCTTCCCATTAAGCTTTGGAATGGCATAATGGAGGGTTATCTCGCTAAAGTCATCGAGCTTTATCGTTGGATTTTCTTCGTATTCAATTTCTTCGAGCCTTTTTCCATCAGCAATAAGCTTCGCAACTATCGAGGCTCCATCAATCGAGAACTGGGGTCTGCCTATGTGCCTAACCCTAACCCCAGGCATCTTTGAGGTTATGAATTCCTTCGTCCTCCCCCTTGGAATGGCATCACCCAAGATTCCACCAACGACGATTATCGTATCTTCCTCTATGTCTTCCGGCTTTAGCTCCTCTTTAGCCTGAAGATCTAGGAGTATAACCTTCGATTTATCAAAGGGCAATCTAGTTATGCTTTCCGTGATCACGCTACCTATCTCTGAGAGAATTTTCCGCTCCTCTGGCCTTACGTTTGTGAAGATTAGGTTGTCCCCCCACCACTGGGCAACGTGCTTGTATTCCAACAGTAGCCACTCGCTTATCTCCTCCAGATGTTCAATTACTAAGTATGGCATAATGCAAGGTTCCGGAGAGGATTTAAAAACATGGCGCGTACGGAAGTCCATGAGGTTCACCGTCATTGGAAACTTCACGGTTGACATTATAGAGGGAAGGAAAAGACCAGGAGGAGGAGCGTATTACTCCTCATTGGTTCTCTCAAAGTTTGCCGATGTGAGGGTTCTCACAAAGATAGGGCCAGATTATCCAAGAGAATGGTTAAAGGAAATGGAAGAACATGTTGAGCTAGTTCCCATAAGGGGAATCTCAAGCGTAGTGTACGAGCTCATTTACAGAGGAGAAGAAAGAGCCATCAGGGTACTCTCCAAAGGAGATGCATTCAAAGATCATGAACTCCTAGAAGTTCGAGGAAAAGTTATCATAAATCCTGTGGCCAATGAGATATCCCCCAATCAAGTTTTGCTATTTCGGAAGCCATCTCTTGACGTTCAGGGGTTTGTGAGGGAGCTAAAGGAGTATGTAGGCCTGAGGGAAATTGACGGTTGGTTTCTCTCCAATTGTAAGGTCGTCCATGCTTCCCTCGAGGAGTATCAGAAAATAGTGAACCCAGGAAAGCCCGAAGTATTAGCGGTAACAAACGGAAGCAACGAGGGAATTCTGATAGCTAGCGAAACGATTAAGTTCAGACCAAGGAAGATTAACATCAAAGATCCGACGGGAGCAGGGGACGCATTTTTAGCCCTGCTAACTTATGGAGTTGAAAGGTTTGGCATCAGAGAAGGATTGGAGTTTGCACTTGAGGAGACGGCAAAGTTCTTGAACCTTGGATTAGAGAAGTACTTGAACCGCGATGATGAAGCCTCGATTGGCTGAATCGCGATGATTGGGAGGGACTTCCCTGAGCGGGTGGTGAAAATGAACCGCTATGCCCTTTTAATAAAAGCCCCCAAAGACCATGATATCACGGAATTCCAGAAGGAGATTAAGAGAATTGCAGAGGAGCACGGGTTAGTAGCTGAGATGCATAGGTGCATCGGAGTGACGGTTGACCTCGTTATAATATACAACAACGGGATCGTCCTTATAAGGAGAAAGAACGAACCCTACAAGGGCTATCTTGCCCTTCCTGGGGGTTTCGTTGAGTACGGCGAAAGGGTGGAGGAGGCTGCAATAAGGGAAGCAAAGGAGGAAACTGGGCTCGATGTCAAACTTTTGAGGATAGTTGGAGTTTACTCCGATCCAAATAGAGATCCAAGAGGACATACAATCACTATAGCGTTCCTTGCCGTGGGAAGTGGAGAACTTAAGGCCGGAGACGATGCAAAGGATGTGACTGTTGTTCCAATTGAAGAGATAGAAAAGGTGAAGGAAAGACTGGCCTTTGACCATGCAAAAATAATAGAAGACGCCCTCAGATTGAGATAGCTATTTTCCTTATTTCTTCTGCAAACTCCGTTTTCATAAGCTCTTCAACGCTTCCTATCCTTGACTCAAGGTCTGGATAGAACTTAATGCCGGCGAGATACTTGACCCCATACTTCGCCGCAAGCTCCCTA
>QMUI01000020.1 GCA_003660485.1 Thermococci archaeon
AGGAGAACGGTCTTTCCGGCCCCGCTGGGGCCCAGGATTATGAAGTGCTCCTTCTCTTTAACGTCAAATGTCACATCCCTCAGCTTAAACTCCTTCCAGTCCTTACTGATCCCTTCAACCTTGAGCATTGGATCACCCGGTTATTTTATCTAAAAACTCTCTTAGTCCAGTTTCTTTAAGAAACTCTTCAATGACCTTAGGATTTCTTCTGAGTATGTCTTCAATGAGTTTTCTGTAGAGTCCTGACATTGAGTCTCCATCGTATTCCTTTGCAATCGCGAGAACATGCATAATATCTTTAGGCTTGAGTCTTCTCCCAGTGTCTTCTTTAAGCTGATTTAAAGAACGCTGGAACCTTGATAGCGTGCTCTCTTTTTCTGCAAGTAGTGTGAGCAGTAGTTCAAGCTCTCTCTTTTTCTCGATAACTGGGTTCTCAATCTCAACATTACCAAGGCCGAAAGGTATAATTTCGGTGTCATTAATCCATAGAGAAGTTCCTTTCACAATTGGGTGAAATTGTCTAAGAGAACTCTTGGCCCACCCTATTATATCAAGATTTGTGTCCATATCCCTCAACAAGCCAATTCTATGGAGTTTTACTTTGTGGAAATTGGCCCATGAGAGCACATTTCTAAGGACGTCCTTCATTCTGTATTTGTCTTGAGCGTTTATCAGGACTATAACAGTATTATCTTTCCTGAATGTTACATATGTTAAATTAAGCCCCGTTTTTCCGAGCCCCTCAATCTCGACTTTCTCTTTCCTGAAGCCGTAGATCTTTTCTATCAGAGTTTCAAAGACGGTCCTGTCTGTCTGGCCCTCCACCAATAATACATTAACCTCCATAATTCATCCCCTTAAATCAATTCCGAGAATCTCTCTGAGCTCTTTGGCGTTTTCAAATGTCTCTATACTGTGCACGAGTTCCCCCTTTTCCTGCTTTATATAAATGATCCTCCCATTGACACCCTCTTCTATTCCATATTCTAGAATTGTATCAATAAACTCAAGGCTATGGGTTGTTAAAAAAACTTGAACGTTATTTTCTTTTGCTCCCTTTATTAAAGCCCTCACCATTACTTCGAGTGATCTTGGATGGTGGAATGCTTCGGCAGAATCTATCAAGAGGTATCCATTTTTTGTTGAAGAGACGAGAAATGCTATCATAGAGAGGAACTTGAATCCATCCCCCATACTATAGTAGGGGATGCTTTTGGGGACATGTTTTATGTCTACATACATTAGAACGCTTCCATCTTCGGGAACAGGGCTAAGCCCCTCGACTTCTGGATATGCCTCTTGGATAATTTCAAGTGCCTTATAATAGGACTTGACCTTAAACGCCTTTGAAAAAACTTCTTCAATGAACCCAGGCGTGTTCATATCGTAAGGTGTTACAAACTCAACAGGAAATTCGATTGGGTTCAATTCATCATTAGATGTTGTTATTGTTATTGCCCCATTCTCTGAAATTAAAATCAAAGCTCCACGGCTAAATGAACCTGCTTTAATCTGAACCGGTACAATCTCAACAGATTCTGAAAGCATGTTCTTGAGGGTTTCGCTGTCAAATTTGATACCAAATTCTTTTTCAATGGCCTGCGGGAGATAGCTGGGGTACATAAATCTCGCGGAAAAGGGAGTATTGTTGGTAACGAATGTTAACTCTATTGGGGTCGAAGGGGTATTAAACAAAGAGTACACCGATGCACGTTTTAACCATCCCCTCCACTTTAACACCCGATTTAGAATTTCCTTCAGTACCGATGTATCCTGATTTACGGCTCCTAAGGCAATTGAAATTGCTTCAAGAATAGATGATTTTCCAACATTATTTCTTCCTACGATAACGTTAACCTGGCCTAAATCGGTGAGACGTAATTCTGAGATGCCCCTAAAATTCTTAATGTGGAGAGATGTTATCATGCCTATCTCTACCTCATAGGGAAGAACTCCTTTTTATAATTTAATTTTTCTCCCAACCAGCCACCTCAGGATAACGAATATCGTAAGGCTCATCGCGATCAGTATCACCGAGATCGGCCTTGAAGCCCTTAGGCCATAGTTGTTGAAGTACTCCATCACCAAAATCTGGGCCGTCTTTGGATAGTAAGCAACTATCAAAATTGCACCGACCTCGCTTATAGCCCTAGCCCACGCCATTATCGCTCCACTGGCTATCGAGGGAAACGCTATTGGGAGCGTCACCGAAAAGAAGGCCCTGAGCTGAGAGGCACCCAAAGTTCTCGCTACCTGCTCGAGCTTCTCGTCCACAGCCAAGAATCCATCCCTCGCGGCATTTATCGCGAAGGGAGCGGAAACAAACAGCATAGCAGCAACTATTCCCTTATAGCTGTCCAGAATTGCGGTGGAGAAAGTCGTGAGGAGCATTATACCAACGACCGAGTGGGGAATCACGATGGGGACGTCAACTATGGCCTGCACTAGGCTTTTGCCCCTGAAATCCTTCCTCGCCAGCACGTAACCTAGGGGGACGCCAAACAGGACGGACAAGATCGCTGTAGCTGTAGCAGTTAGAACCGAATTCTTTAGGGCATCTAAGACGAGGGGATCGTGGAGGGTTTTTATAAGCATCTTGTAGTCATAAGCTTGCTCTGCAAATATCACAATTAGCGGGAGGGCTATGAAGACTATTAGGAAGCTCCCGATTGCCGCGAAGAAGTAAATGGTGTAGTCCTTCCTCATCTCTCTTGAAATCTTAACTGATTTAAAAAACGTTATTGTTTAATGATAATGTTTAACTTTGGGAGGAGCCTCTCCCTCGTCTTCATGAACTCCTCGTATTTCTCTCCCCAGTACTCTAAAAGTTCCATCTCCTCTAGCTCGGTCAGCCTCTTCCACAGCGGGAGCATTAACATATAGCAGAAAAGCCCTGGGATATTGGAAAAGAAGAGGGCTATCCCGAAGCCCATGAATATGAATGCCGAATAAATGGGTGCCTAACGTACCTATAAAAGCCCCGCGATGTGCATTGCCCGAGATAATCCATCAACTGGCACGTGAAAGATGGCTGATACTGGGATTAAAAGGAAGAACACCGTGAACACTATCTTCCTGAACTTCGAGGACTCCATGTTCCCTAATTATCTTGGGATCTTAAATAGCCAGCGCCAGAGAGGGACAAAGTAAACTCTTTTTCCGTTGATTTCCTTAACTCCTTCCTCCTCCCAGGTTATGATGGTTAGATTAGGGCAGTTTAAAACTCTTGATGCCCTCAACAGCGCCCTAATTTCCCTCTCTCGGGTTTGGGGTTCGTCAACCGCATAACTGACCTGTATTAGCTCTTTCACCCTTCCACCTAGTGAAACTACAAAGTCAACCTCTCCTCTCTCATCTCCCCAGTAGTATATTTCCAGCCTTGGCTCGAAGTAGTGCTTCCTCCGCAGGAGCTCTATGGCAACGATGTTCTCTATTCTATAACCGACGTCCCTAGCTCCGAGGGCCGTTGCAAAGCCAACGTCCGCTATGTAGAGCTTCGGCTGGCTTCTCAATGATTCGATCTCGCTTGGATGATACCTTCTAACAGGGAGTACAAAACCGATGTCCTCAAGGTAGGTGAGGTACTCGGCAAGCGTCGGCCTACTAACCTTAATACCAGTTGAAGAAACAAGGGAGTGGAGCTTCCGAACTGAGACCTTTCTCGCGAAGTTTCTGGTCAGAACTCTTATTAGGGCTTTGAGAGCTGAGACCTTTTCTATCCCATAGCGCTCAACGAGATCCCTGTAAACTATCAGGTCGAGGTACTCCTGCAGTGTTCTGATCTTCAGCGGAGGTGAGTAATCAACGATCCCTGGGAAACCACCGTATTCAACGTACTCCTCGAGGAGACGTAGCAGAATTCCCCTTCTCCTCTCGGTCAGAGGCTTTTCTATCTCGAAGCCTTTGAAGGTTAAGAACTCCCGGAAAGACAGTGGAAACAGTTGAAAGCTCAGAGTCCTCCCCCGAAGGGAAGTCGCTATTTCACGGGAGAGTAGCTCTGAGGACGAACCCGTTATAAAGATCCTTGCCCTCTTCCTCTCAAGCAGGCGCCTCACGAACCTCTCCCACCCCTCAACGGCCTGAACCTCGTCGAGGAAGAGGTACATCATATCGGCATCGGGGTTGTGCTTGTAATAGAGCTGGACTATCGTCGAGAGATCTTTGGCGGAGAGTCCAGCAAGCCTCTCGTCCTCGAAGTTCACGTAGAAAATTCGCTCGATTGGCAGGCCCTCATCGATAAGCCTTTTCATTGCAAGGTATAGGAGGTACGTTTTTCCAGTTCTCCTGAGGCCATAAACTGAGACTGCAACGTCAACATCTAAGGGAAGGCTTAACTCCCTTTCCTTAACTTCTGGAATTCCGAACTCGTGGAACTCACTGATGACTTCCTCCAGCGCCTCAATTATGGTCATATGGTAAACTTAACTTATCAAAATTTAAAGATTTTGGTCAACTAAACTTTACCAAATTTCGCAAAAAAGGTAAGATAGAAGCCTCAGCCTTCAACCTTAACCAATCCCTTTATCTCCTCGGGAACGTTTCCAAAGGCTATCGGCGGTGTTATGAAGTCCTGATAGTTTTCCTTGAAGACCCTCTGCCCGTTCTCTCCCAGTAAGTACTTAAGGAACTCTATCGCGAGATCCCTGTTGGGGGCATCCTTTAGAACCGTTACTCCATAAACTATCGGCTTCGCCTTTATGGTCTTCCCAGTTGAGCCCAGGGTTATTGAAACTTGGCCGTAGAAGTCCGCCTTGCTGAAGTCTTTAAGGTTGATCTCGTTTGGGAGAGTAATGTACTTGAGGTTATGTTGTTCGGCAACGCTCTTGTATATGAAGAAGTAATCTAAGCTGCCAGATTCAACTAAAGCAACTAAATCAGTTTCTTTTGGCCTTATAACAACTCTCCTGTCCCTGACCTGTATCTCCTTCGGAGCGTAGATGTGGGTTCCATTTGCGTATATATTGGTTGTCTTCTCAACCAGAGTCTCAAAGATTGGCTTCTTGTAGTAGAGGTCAGCCAACTTCATCACCATCACCGAACGATAGCCACAGGGATCTTGGTTTGGATCGCTGAAGCCAAACTTTACATCCTCCCTAGCGAGTACCTCGTACCACTTGTCAGGGTTCCTGAGCATCTCATCAGCGTACTTGCTCTTGTCCGTGAACGCTATGACTATCTCGTTAGTCGCAAACAGAACGTAGAAGTCGGTATAGTTTGGAACCATGAGCTGTGGGATTAAGGTGTAGTCAGCAACTGCCACTATGTCAGCCTTCTTTCCTAAGTCAGTGACCTTTCTAACTGCCTTAACGCTTCCACTAGCTTCATCCTGAAACGTCACCTTAACCCCAAGGTTCTTCTCGGCGTACTCCGCGAACTCTCTCTCTAGTTGCTGGAATGGAACGCTCAGGGAACCTGCGTGGAATATTATTAACTTCACCTCCCTATCTTTGATTTCGTTGGTGGTAGATCCTATACAGCCCGAAACAAAGACTCCTAGCATGATAATACCAATTATTAAATCCCTCTTCATGATGAAGCCCTAGTGGAGTGGTAGATCTTTTAACTTAAACATTTCGTTAATTTTTCCAAATTATTAAATAGTTTTGTTTAACTAAAAATTTTCGAAGGAAACGTTTTAATCCTCGTGGAATACTTAAATGGGGGATTCTCATGAGGCTAGCCCTTATAGATGGAGAGCACTATCCAGATGTTAACAGGTGGGCCCTTGATAAAATAAGCCCCTGCTGTGCGGTCTTCGTTGGGGGAATTGAGAAGATAGGGGGGATAGAGGACGTTGAAAGAGTTCTCGGCGTGAAGCTCTACCATGACTCGGATATATTTAAGGCATTGGAGAGGGCTTTATCAGAAAATCACGTTGAAGAAGTTATAGACTTAAGTGATGATCCCGTTCTAACTCCAGAACTCAGATTTAGAATAGCTTCATTCCTCTTAAGGAGAGGCGTAAGCTACATAGGTGCGGACTTCCAATTCAAACCAAAAGAGTGGCTTAAGATTGATATCCCCTCAATAAATATCATAGGGACAGGAAAGAGGGTGGGGAAAACTTCCGTTGGGGCCTTTGTAGGCAGGACATTGAAGCATCTGTACAGGGTCGTGATAGTCACAATGGGCAGAGGAGGGCCTGAAAAGCCCGAGATTATAAGGGGTGACCTCATGGAGATAACCCCTGAGTTCCTTCTAAAGGTGGCTGAGGAGGGGAAGCATGCCGCCTCCGACCACTTTGAAGATGCCTTAATGGCAGGAGTTGCCACAGTTGGTTGTAGAAGGTGCGGAGGAGGGCTGGCTGGCTTCTCCTTCTTTGACGTTATAGAAGAGGGAATAGAAGTTGCGAAATCCCTAAATCCCGACTTAATAATATTCGAGGGCTCAGGGGCCACGTTCGCCAACGTTCTCTCTGAGGGCTTTATAACGGTCGTGAGCGCTAAGCAGGGAGTATCTAAAGTTAGGGATTATTTTGGACCCTTCAGGATATCTTTGGCTGATATAATTGTAATCACGATGGCTGACTCAGTTGAGGAGAATGAGCTTAAGAAGCTCCTTAAAACTATAGAGGGGATAAATCCTTCGGCTGACGTCCACATCACAAGGTTCGCCCCGAGGCTTATTGGTGATGTTGAGGGCAAAGCGATAGTCGTCACAACATCTCCCGAGTCAGCGAGGAAAGTTGCTGAGGAACTTAGGAAGGAAGGCGTTGACATCGTTGGCTATTCGGGTAGCTTGGCTAACAGGAAAAAGCTGAGAGAAGAGCTTTCAAAATTCCAGTACGACACCACTATAGTGGAACTCAAGGCCGGGGCGGTTGATGTGGTGGTCAAGGACGCTTTAAGCAGGGGTAAGAGGGTTGTCTTCCTCGACAACGAGCCAAGGAACATCGACGGCAAAGACTTAGGCAAAGCCGTTAAGGAGCTCGCGAGGAGGGTTATAAATGATAAGGGTGGTTGAGAAGGGAGGCAGAGTCTCGCTCCCCTTCTCAAGGGGAATACTCACAAGGTCAATAACCTCCGTTGGAATAGACGTGGACCTAGCGTACACCATAGCGATAGAGGTTCAAGAAGAGCTGAGGAGAAAGGGAAAAACCCTAGTTACTAAGGATGAGATAAGGAGGTTGACATATCAAAAGCTCGTTGAGAAGGGTTTCACGGAAGAGGCGAGGAGGTATCTCTTCTGGAGGAGATTCCGAAAGATGAAGATACCTCTAATAATCCTCCTGGGTGGACCTACTGGAGTTGGAAAGTCTACCATAGCTACTGAACTCGCTTTTAGGTTGGGAATAAGGAGTGTCATAGGAACTGATACTATAAGGGAAGTCCTAAGGAAGATAATTACCCCCGAACTACTACCCACGATTCACACATCGACATTCTTGGCTTGGAAAGAGCTTAGGGGAACGATAGAGGGATCCCCAGTCATAGCAGGATTTGAAAGCCAGGTGAGTGCAGTTTCTGTTGGAATAAACGCCGTTATTCAAAGGGCTAGGAGAGAAGGGCTAAACGCAATAATTGAAGGCATTCACGTCGTTCCTGGGTTCGTTGACATAGATCACGAGATGACTTTCATGTACATGATAGTTGCAAGGAGCAGGGAAGAGCTTGAGGCGAGGTTCTACGAAAGGACTAGGTACAGCAAGAGGCCCGCGGAGTACTACATAGCCCACATTGAAGAAATTTTGGAGATTCAAAGCTACCTCATAGAGAGGGCGAAGAGCTTTGGGATACCGATCATAGAAAACATAGAACTTGAGGAAACCGTTGGGAGGATAATGCAGGACATAATGGAGAAAACAGTAGAGATAATGAAAAGGAAGGGGCTTGACATGCTAGAGGAACCTTAAGGACACGTCACCGTAGATAATCTTCCTTATTTCTCCGTTCCCAAGCCTTAAGACGAGTCTTCCGTCCTCATCTATATCCTCAGCAATTCCAATGACCTCTCCATTTCCAAGAACTTTAACTGGAACGTTAAGTATCATGAGCTCCCTTGCAAGTTCCACTATAGTCCCTGGGGACTTCAAGTAAACCTCGTACAGCTCGTCGAGATTCTCTAATAGGGTTTTGAAGACGTAAATTAGACTAACTTCCTTACCCAGAACATCCTTCACGGCTATTCCGTTTTCCGGGGCGTCGTTGTTCACATTTATTCCGATGCCTAGAATGACTTTCTCCCCAACCTTCTCGGTTAGAATTCCTGATATTTTCCTGAAGTTCACTAGAACGTCATTTGGCCACTTAATCCTTCCGGGGATTGATAATTCTTCAAGTGTTCTAACTACCCCTATGGCCCCTAGGAAAACTATCTTTGGAATGTCCTGGGGCGCAACCTTCGGCTTTAAAACTACTGAAAGCCATAAGCCCCCTTCTGGAGAAATCCATTTTCTGTTGAGTCTTCCCCTTCCTCTTGTCTGCCTGTCGGCGACTACAACTGTTCCTTCTTCAACATCGAGGGATTTTGCAACATCATTGGTAGAAGAAATTTCCTGGTAGTAGATTACCTTTTTGCCAATTATAGAGGTTTTCAGGCCAAGCATATCTTAACCTAACCGCAAGGTTTATAAAAACCATACTTCACCATAACTTTCGAGGGTGGGGCGGTAGCTCAGCCTGGGAGAGCACCGGACTGAAGATCCGGGTGTCGGGGGTTCAAATCCCCCCCGCCCCACCAGTGTTTGTGCGGTGGTAGTCTAGCCTGGTCTAGGACGCCGGCCTTCCGAGCCGGCGACCCGGGTTCAAATCCCGGCCACCGCACCATTCTTCTAAAAATTTTAGAAACCCTTCCTGGAGTAGCTGTTTTTCTTAGATTCCCTGATCCTTCCTCAAATTTGTTAATCCCCTGCTCTTTGGTCTTTGGAGGGTTTTAGTAATATGTTGTGAAAATATCACTAAATGTTCAAATTTTGGTCATATTATGTAACGAATTTTCTTCAAATTTACCTGTTAAATCAGTAGATATCTTGGTTATATACTGACGCACGATGTATTCTGAGTTTTTGGCATGATAAAACATGGGAGAGAAGTAGCGGATAAGAGAAGGTCTCAGACCCTTTTGGAGTTTATGAGGTAGTTTAACTGTTGAATATTCTGGAGCTGTATCTCCTCTATACATTGAATTACAAGGTTTGTAGCCCGAGCTTAGATTTGCCTTATTGAGTAGGATAAATACCCTTCATCGAAAGGCTTATAATATTGGGGCTTTCTTAGGAGATATTGAGAGAATCGCACGAAAAATCGCGCCTGTTCCAATAAGACTAAAAGAGAATTGAAAGAGGATTTTATTGCCTCAATGATTAACCTCTCCGCTTCCCGAACGTGTTCCAATAAGACTAAAAGAGAATTGAAAGATCACGAGGTTCGGCGTTATAATGTCTATCGTCTCTGTTGCTGGTTCCAATAAGACTAAAAGAGAATTGAAAGACAGACATTACAC
>QMUI01000021.1 GCA_003660485.1 Thermococci archaeon
CTTCTATGGCCTTAGATATTATCTCCCCCGATAGCCTAGGGATCAACTTGAGAACAAGGATCTTTGGTTCATGTCTTGTATCTAATGTTAAGCTGGAACTTGCGATATTTGGTCTATAAAGAATTTTTATTTCATTGTTCTCAAGCTTTGCTATCACAGGGTAATTTATACTCTCAAAAGCGTCCTTGCTCATAGTTCTAACTTTTGACGTTCTAACCCCAAGCATTATCTTTCCATTGAAGGATACAAAGATGCCTCCTATGCCTTTTTCAAGGAATTTTATTGCCGTTAGAAGGTTTAAAGGAGCATCACTGTTTTTTTCTGTGAGTGGAATCATTGAGCCAGTTATGACTACAGGTATATCAACGCCTCTAACCATGAAAGACAACATTGAAGCCGTGTATGCGAGGGTGTCTGTCCCATGGGTTATCAGAATTCCGTCGAATTCGCTTGCCCTCTTATATACCTCCTCGGCTAATTTAACCCAATCTGACGGCTGAATTAAAGTGCTATCTATGTTCATCAAATCCACAAATTCAATCTCATGATCAACCTTTATGCGTGAAATCTTTAGAATCTCTTCTGCGGAAAGAACGCTCTCATAACCCTCACTTCCCTTCACGCTCGCAATAGTTCCCCCCATTCCGATCATGAGGAGCTTCATTTAATCACCATACCTACTACAATGGTTCAAATTTAGAATTTTTGGCAAATTGTTTATAAAAATTTTAAGCAAAAATTGGCGATATGTCAATGTTTGGAGGTAACTTCGAATATAAGAAACCTTCTAACCAAGGGATTTGGATATACCTCCCACTTTAAGCCCTCTGGAGGTTCGAACTTAACTACTCCAAAAAGACCGTATTCCCTGGGATCAAGGCTTCTTCCTATTACTTTATTCCCCTCTATACTAACCTCCATATACCGTGGGAGACCTACAAGCACATGACCCTTCTCCTGGGCTTCTTTAATGGCCCAAATAGCTGAGTATATTCCAGAGTATATCTCTGCTATCCTTATAGGAACGCTACTCTTTCCGATTGCCACTATCTCTATTCCAGTTTCCTCCCAGAATCTTCTAGCTAAGGGCTGAAGTTCCTTCGAAAGATCTTTCCAGACTTCTTTACCCCTATCGGATATTCCAAGGGCATCTATCGTTGGCTCATCAAGCTTTCTAACCTCTATCCCACCCAATGTAGAATCTAAGTGGATAACATCAGGCTTAACTTTTTTAGCAAGCTCTATTGCCAATTCCATCTCATCTTTAATTGCCTGTCTCCCACTAAGATCGTAATCATAGGGGTTCGCAAAGCGAACCATAACTTCACTTGCGGTTTTATACGGCTTTTCAACGAGAACTGCCACCGTCGCTATTAATCCTAAGGGCTGGAAAGTATCATCAAGGACCGCTCCTCCAGTATCAGCGGCTACGATTCTCATTCAATCACCCCCTGAAAGCGTTAATTGGGAATTACTTAAGCATTTTCAAGGGTATAAGAATTGATGGTTAGCTATGGAGACCGTAAAGTTTGTTATAGGAACTTATGTAAGGGATCTCTGTGAAGGTATAAGGATTGCAACCTTTAAAGGGGTAGCATACCTCATAGTTGGAGATAAGGAGTATCCCCTAATTGAGGGAATAATACCCCCAACGATTCAGGTCTTTCTCAGGGATGGGCATTTAACATTTTATGCCTTTTGGAGGGACAAAGGAGTTGAACACGAAGCCTTCGTCAGGACAGCATTAACTAAGGCACATATTATGAAGGATTCAATTTACATAGAACCACATGGAGCTCTTGAAAAGTTTGATGCTTCTGTTGTGTTAAAGCTGGAAGCACCCAAGGAAGTTATAAGGCTCCTTAAGAATATTATTGAAGAAGAAAAGCTTTGGACAATTGAAGAAGAGAGTGAGGTGGCATCAACTTATTTAGAGAAATATTTAAGGGAAGGAAAAAGGAAAAATAGGATAAGATGATGAACTTGGCCGCTACCCGAGCGGTGAGGGAGTAACTCCGGTGCTGATCACAGGGCAAAGTCAAAAAATCTGTCTACGTCCCCTTTATACACCCTAATATATCTCTCTGCAGCTTTTTCCCAGGAAAAGCTTCTTGCTCTTCTCTTGCAGTTCTCCCTAAGCTCTCTAAGTAGACCTGGATTGTTCTTAGCTATATTAAACATTTTCACCATTGCATTGGCTAATGCCCAAGGATCGCCCGGCGGAACCAACAGGCCAGTGGCAGTGTGGGGTTCCTTGTCAAGGCTTATTATCGTGTCCCTTAATCCCCCAACAGAGGAGGCTATAGGAATAGCGCCGAGACACATTGCC
This sequence comes from Thermococci archaeon, assembly GCA_003660485.1. GTDB lineage: Archaea > Methanobacteriota_B > Thermococci > Thermococcales > Thermococcaceae > Pyrococcus. The sequence goes on from QMUI01000021.1 coordinate 2,330, forward strand.
TCTAACTGAACAAGACCAAAAGGCTCGAAATACGAAGGAATTACTACGAAATCGACGGAACCATAGAGCTCCCTCACGAATTCCCTTGAGAGCATTTGAGTTAGAACTCCTATGTTTCCATGAGAATTGGCCAACTTTTTTGCCCAATCTTCAAGCCCAGGATCACCTTTTCCCACTATTATAAATCTCATATCTTTGAATTCCTCCCTTGAGGAAAGAATTTCTATCGCCCTTAACAATACATCCACTCCCTTCTGTCCCCTATCGAACCTCCCTATAAACATGAACGTTATTCCATCCTCCATTCCAAATTTTGACAATATTTTCTTACGTCTTTCATCCCTTGACCCCTCTAGGAATTTCTCACTCCAAAAGCTACAATCTATTCCATTGAAAACATAAGTTACTTTGCCATCAAAATTTCTGAAAAAGCCCCATTCATCAAGGAGATATCCCCTACTGACGGTTGTTACCATATCTGCAATGTAGCCTCCAGTATGCTCAGGGTCTAAATCAGGATAGGGAGCTAATTCTGATAAGTTGGCCTCGTGGAAGTAATGAGCCGGTATCTTAGCTTTATTAAGCCTATGAATAGTGAAAATGGCCGGAATCTTGAAGTATTTCTTTATCAAGGCTCCAGCAAAGACAGTATGCCAATCATGGAAATGAACTACCTCGGGTAACCCTTCCTCTTTTAACAGCTCATTTAGCAAGAGAACACTTGCCTTTCCAAAAAGCACGGACTTTCTAAGTAAACCATCCCACCCTGGGCCATATACATCTGTTGAGTCAAGAAGCCCTCCACCGATTCTATAAATTCTGAGGTTCTCATTCTCCTCCAAGTGAGCCTTGATGTCAACTCTCTCTCCAAATGCCCTCACGCTCCCAATGATTTTCCCCTGAAACTTCCCGTGGGAAGGGGTAAAGACTATCACTTCATGCCCCAAGCTCGCAAGTGCCCTTGATATATAGGTTAGAGCCTCAGCAAGTCCACCAACCTTTATGGGGAGGTACTCAAAGCCTAGAAGTAACACCTTCATGTTCGGCACCAATAAGGATATCCTCGGGCTCTTTAAAGGAGTTTCTCGCAAAGTTAATAAGGCCAAGGAAGAATGGCTGAGCGATGAGAGGATATATCCTTGTTTTCCTTGCAGCCACAATGTGGGGAACTTTGGGAATATTCGCAAAGTTCCTATATGAGTACAACCTTTCAACGTACACGATAGTGTTTTATAGAGTTCTATTCGCGGTGATATTCCTCTTCATCTATCTAAGGGCAAGAGGGATTAAGCCCCTAATCCCTAAGAGTAGGCTGAAATTTTATATCGCTTATGGGTTTTTCAGTATATTCTTGTTTTATGGCCTCTACTTTTACACGGTCAAAATATCCTCGGTTTCTTTTGCAGTCTTAATGCTATACACGGCACCTGCATATTCCGTAATATTTGGGAAGTTAATATTCAACGAGGAAATTACGCCAACAAAGCTACTTGCAGTTGCCCTCGTAATAATTGGAGTACTCATGTTAAATTCAAGTTCAATGAAGTTTTCGACCCTTGCCATTGTAACGGGACTTGCAAGTGGGCTTACGTACTCTCTCTATGGGGTCTTCTCAAAGATTGCTGTAAGAGAAGAGCCACCTGAAAAAGTCCTATTTAATGTTCTCCTTATTGGAATGATATTCCTGCTTCCACTTACAGACTTTAGGGTTCCAATAAGGGCAATCCCATATTTAATCGCATTAGCATTCTTCCCAACATTCTTGGGATATATACTCTACAACACAGCCCTTAAAACGGTAGAAATAAGCAAGGCCTCCGTAATTGCAACGATAGAGCCTGTAGTTGCAATGATCTTGGCGTTTATAATATTTGGAGAGCGCCTCACAGCACTACAGATAATTGGAGCTGGATTAATAATCAGCGGAGCTATCCTGGTTCAAATTACTCCTTCTTACTCTCGCCAGTCATGACGGCCGAAGCTATCATGTGGGCTATTCTCAAAGCCTCAGGAATCATGGAATTCCTTCTCGTTACTGAAATTATTTCTCTAGCTGTCTCGTCATTAAGTCCTATAGCCTGGTAATACAACTTTCCTGGGATTAACTCTCTTATCTGCCCTCCTTTCCTCAGCAGAGATAACCTAACCGGATAATCAGGGAAATGCTTTCTTAAAGCTTCTGCGATAGCCTTAAAGTCTGGTTTTTTCCTTATAATAATAATTATGGGCAGTTCGGTAGCTTCAAATAACTTGGAAACATCAACAATGTTAAAACCGGCGTATGTGATTCCTTTAAGAAGTATAACCCTTAAGTCCTTAAATCTTGAGGACAAGATTGCATCTATCATTGCATCGGTAACATCGAGTCCATCTACAGTTATCCACCTTGTAACAACTCCGAGGATATCAGAAGAACCCTTCATGATTACGCCGACCAATATAACCTTCTCTCCCCTATCCTTAAATTTAAAAGTTCCATCGTCAAACCCAATGACCCTTATTTCCCTCTTGACTTTCCTTATCATCACTGTAAATTCAACGGAGGGATTAAAATGCTTGGCGTGATATTTGCCGTCAAGTTGAGAAGGACTGACAATTATCTTATCCCAATAAATGACGAGCCTATGGTCAAGATGATAGAGAATAGGTTGAGGCAAGCAAAAAGAATAAAAGATGTAGTTACACTAGTCAAAAAAGGGCAAGAAAAGAAATACTCATTACACGTTAGTAACGTTAAGCCCGTGAAAGGGAAAAATATCATCGAGGCATTGCTTGAAGGTTTGCCACCTGGGGGAGATGTTTTCCTCATTAAAGGAAATAAACCCCTAGTGATGCCGTTCCTAGTTAATTACATGACCTCAATATACTTGGATGAATTCCTTGATGCCCTAATACCAAGATGGAGAAATGGGGACCTAGAGATATTCCACGCGGTTTATAATGTGAGGGCATTAAGAAATGCCCTGGAGGGCATGAAGGCTGAAGGCGAGAAAGACATAAGAAAGCTACCAGAATACATGGATGCAAAATTCCTTGACATTGAGGGGCTTATAAGCAAAAATGAAAAGGTGTGGTGGAGCTTCTTCAGCGTTAAAACTTCAGAAGATCTAAGGAAAGTTCTGCTTAGTGGGCTTGTATAATAGAAATAGAAAAGTAAAAATACCTGTTAGTCAATTATTACTTAGATAACCCACTTAGTTGTAATTAAGATTACACCGATAGTTAGGTGGCAACGATGGCAAGATGGGAGAGGATCGTTGAGGGAGTTAAAAGTATAGCTTTAATAAAAAGTAGGATAATAGCTAGGGGGAAGAGGATAGCACTTCTTGTTGATGGTCCGAATATCCTGAGGAAAGATCTTGGAATTCACCTTGAGGATATAGTTGAAGCCTTAAGCAAGCTTGGAAATATAAGAGTGGCCAAAGTGATACTAAACCAGTACGCACCTCAGAGTCTGATTGAGGCTATATCAAATCAGGGATTTGAGCCCGTAATAGTGGCTGGGGAAATAGGGGTAAAGCTGGCAGTGGAAGCTATGAGAGAGGTCTACAACCCAAACATAGACATGATAGCCCTAGCAACGAGGAATACCGAGTTCGTCCCAATAATCCTCAAGGCCAAGGAAAAAGGGAAAGAGACAGCGATTATAGGAGTTGAGCCCGGATTAAGCTCAGCACTAAAGCACGCGGCGGACTACGTAATAATCCTTACATCACGGGGTGAGGGAGTTGAGGAAGGTTATAGCGAAGATACTGAGGAGGGAAGAGGAGGAAGGGGAGAAGACAATAGGATTAATAATCGATGGGCCCAACATCCTAAGGAAGGAGTTTGGGATAAAGCTTGAAGATATAAAAATAGCATTAGAGAAGATAGGAAAAATAAGAGTGGCCAAAGTCGTTCTTAACCAGTACGCACCCCAGGGATTAATAGAAGCAATAGTTAATCAGGGATTCGAGCCCATAATAGTTGCAGGGGACACTGATGTTAGGGTAGCGATAGAGGCTATGGAACTAATATATAATGCTGACATAGATGTGCTAGCTCTGGCAACTAGAGATGCAGACTTCCTCCCGCTCATAAGTGAGGCCAAGAGAAGAGGGAAAGAGACTGTCATAATTGGGATTGAGCCCGGCTTTTCTGTGGCACTTCAAAATGCCGCCGATTATGTAATTAAGATGGAAAAGAAGGGTGAGGATTAGTACTCGACACCTCTTCTAGCGAGAATTCCCTTTTGGTAAGGATGCTTTATCTCCCTCATCTCAGTAACGTAGTCAGCCAGCTCATATAGTTCCTCTGGACAGTACCTGCCCGTGAGAACAAGCTCAGTGTTTGGGGCCTTGCTCCTTATGAGCTCCTTAACCTCGTCAATGCTTATCATTCCAAAGCCAAGGGCAACGCATATCTCGTCCAAGATCACGAGATCCCACTCCCCGCTCTTAACTACCTCTTTAGCCCTATCAAGGGCCCTCTTTGCGGCCTCTATATCATCCTGCTCGGGCTTTCCATGGACGAACTTTGGAAGGCCGTAAGACTCTATAACAAAGCCACATCTCTCGGCCATGTGATATTCCCCGTAGACCTTGGGAGCCTTCATGAACTGTATCACAATTACCCTACCGCCGGAACCAAGCATTCTAACTGCTAGTCCTATAGCGGCAGTCGTCTTGCCCTTTCCGTTTCCAGTGTATATGTGGACTAGACCAAGCTTTTTCCTCCACATAAGACCACCTCAGCCAGTATGCCCTTCATCACCAATCAGCCGAGCGAGATTCATCACGGGACAAAGGATATAAAATCCAAGGCAAATTAAATTTTCTGGGTTACCCTATGGAAATTGTTCACCTGGGCTATTTTGTTAGAGACCTACTAGTTATGGCAACAACTTTAACAGCAGCAGTAATAATCCTCATGCTGAGACGAAGGGCTAGGGCCACCCTCCGGTACAGGCCTTTTGCACTAGCATCCTTTTCAGGATTCATAAGCTTCCTCTTGATAACCATAGCTCAAATAATTGGAGCCTTGATAAACACCACAGTCTTGTATGCTGAGAAAGACTACTGGCAGGCCATAAGGTCAGTTATGCTAACAATAGCAGCGTTCCTCCTTCTTTTCTCAGTCATGATGTTCTACCTTCCCTTTGGAAGTGGAAGGTATATGGTTCTCAAGGTGGTTACAGAGCCAACGATAGAGGCATGGGGAGGCTACTGGTGCAGGAAGGAGGAATGTTATGCAGCATTTAAGAAGCTCTTAGAAATGAGACTCCCGGGGATAGCAATAACCCGAGATCCCCCAAATATATTCAGGGAAAAACTTGGACTAAAGCTAACTCCAATTATCTGGATATCGAAGGTACAGCATGAAGATGCGGTAAGCCCCACAAGGTTAGAGTACCTAACTCAGAGATTGGCGGACTTTTTGAAGAGCGTTGATGTGGATAAGGTTATTTTAATAGATTGTGTGGACTACTTAGTCTTAGAAAACGGAGAAGATGCCGTGTTTAAGTTCATAACTACATTAAAGGACTTCGCAACCCTTAACAGGGGGATATTGATAGTGAGCATTGAAAAGGAGGCTCTATCAGAGAAAGCTTACAACTTCCTAACATCCGAGCTCGAACCCCTAGAGAAGCTAAGGATGAAGGTTAGGGAAGAAGCTAAAAGGGCTAAGTAGCTAGGATGGAACATGAAAGCCCATGAGTTAGGAATCGAGATAGGTGTCTTCAAGAAGGGCAAGAGGGACTCAATAGCGGACGTAAAAGGAGTCAAAGTAGGCCATGTGACCTTGATAGAGGGAAAAGGAAAGCTAATTCCTGGGAAAGGGCCAGTAAGAACTGGAGTCACGGCAATACTTCCCCATGAAGGAAATATATACAAGGAAAAAGTTTTAGCTGGAGCCTTCGTAATGAACGGCTACTCCAAGCCAGTAGGATTAATACAGCTCTGGGAGCTTGGTGTCATAGAAACCCCGATAATATTAACGAACACCCTCAGCATAGGAACGGCCATTGATGGCTTGCTTGACTACGTTTTGAGGGAGAACGATGACATCGGCGTAAAAACTGGATCCGTGAATCCCCTCGTTCTGGAGTGTAACGATTCTTACCTTAACGACATACGTGGAAGGCACGTGAAGAGGGAGCACGTTGTCGAGGCGATTGAGAACGCCAGCGAGGAGTTTGAAGAAGGGGCAGTAGGGGCTGGGACAGGGATGAGCGCCTTCGAGTTTAAGGGTGGGATAGGTTCGGCATCAAGGGTGGTGGAGATAGAGGGCAAGAAGTACACGGTTGGAGCACTGGTTTTAAGCAACTTTGGAAAGAGGGAAGACCTGACTATAGCTGGAGTGCCTGTCGGTATTGAGCTGAAAGACTGGCCCGGCAGAGGAGGAGAAGGAAAGGGAAGTATAATAATGGTCGTTGCCACCGATGCGCCTTTAACCTCAAGACAACTGAACAGACTGGCCAAGAGGGCAACAGTAGGATTGGCGAGAACTGGAGGTTATGCGTACAACGGGAGTGGAGACATAGCTGTTGCTTTCTCGACTGCAAACAAGATTAAGCACTACGGAAAGGAGACCCTAGAGGTTAAAGCGCTACCTGATTCAGTTCTCTCGCCCCTGTTTAAGGCAACGGCAGAAGCCGTAGAGGAGGCCATAGTCAATTCCTTGCTGAACGCGAGGACGATGGATGGGAGGGACAACCACGTGAGGTATGAACTCCCAAAGGACAAGCTTATAGAGATAATGAGGAAGTATGGTAGGATTTAATCCCCACCTTTCAATTCTCTTTTAATCTTATTGGAACACTATCGTGTTTGGGGCCGCCTTTACCGTGTACCAGCTTTCAATTCTCTTTTAGTCTTATTGGAACCGTTGCCCTCGCCCCTCTCGCGTTAGTACTTGCATTCCTTTCAATTCTCTTTTAGTCTTATTGGAACTCCATGTTCTTCATCATACCGCACTATGTGTATCCTCTTTCAATTCTCTTTTAGTCTTATTGGAACGAACTACACCGACAAAATAAGAAACCTCCCAGCAGATCTTTCAATTCTCTTTTAGTCTTATTGGAACAGGC
>QMUI01000022.1 GCA_003660485.1 Thermococci archaeon
GTTGTGAAAGTTCTTGACTTTAGCAGGTGGTGCTGATGGATCTTCCACAGGAATGAAGGAGTACTTCGAGATGCTTCAGCGTGAGATCGATAGGGCCTATGAGATAGCGAAGAAGGCGAGGGCCCAGGGTAAGGATCCCTCAACTGACGTGGAGATACCACAAGCCACCGACATGGCTGGGAGAGTTGAGAGCTTAGTTGGTCCTCCCGGCGTTGCTGAGAGAATTAGGGAGCTCGTTAAGGAGTATGGTAAGGAGATTGCGGCATTGAAGATAGTTGACGAGATAATTGAGGGGAAATTTGGGGACTTCGGGAGTAAGGAGAAGTACGCTGAACAGGCCGTGAGGACTGCTTTAGCGATACTTACCGAGGGAATAGTTTCAGCTCCTATAGAAGGGATAGCTGATGTTAAAATAAAGAGGAACACTTGGGCTGATAATAGTGAGTATCTGGCTTTGTACTACGCCGGCCCCATAAGGAGTTCCGGTGGAACCGCTCAGGCTTTGAGCGTCCTCGTTGGTGACTATGTCAGGAGGAAGCTTGGCTTAGACAGGTTTAAGCCGAGCGAAAAGCACATAGAGAGGATGCTTGAGGAAGTTGACCTCTACCACAGGGCTGTAACTAGGTTGCAGTACCATCCCTCCCCAGAGGAAGTTAGGCTGGCAATGAAGAACATTCCTATAGAGATTACAGGCGAAGCTACGGATGACGTTGAGGTTTCTCACAGGGATGTTCCTGGGGTTGAGACAAACCAGCTGAGGGGTGGAGCCATTCTCGTTCTGGCTGAGGGTGTTCTCGAGAAGGCCAAGAAGCTCGTCAAGTACATAGATAAGATGGGCATTGAGGGGTGGGACTGGCTCAAAGAGTTTGTTGAGGCTAAGGAGAAAGGTGAATCAAAAGAGGAGGAAAAGGAGGAGAAGGCCCAGTAAACTGCCGTTGAGGAAGTTAAAGTTAAGGTTGAGAAGGGCTTCTACTACGAGCTCTACGAGAGGTTTAGAGCTGAGATAGCTCCGAGCGATAAGTACGCCAAGGAGATAATCGGTGGAAGACCCTTATTCTCACAACCCTCGGCAAATGGTGGCTTTAGGTTACGTTATGGGAGGAGCAGGGTTAGCGGTTTTGCCACTTGGAGCATAAATCCGGCAACGATGATCCTCGTTGACGAGTTCCTTGCGATAGGAACGCAGATGAAAACCGAAAGGCCGGGAAAGGGAGCGGTTGTGACTCCTGCAACTACGGCTGAGGGGCCAATAGTGAAGCTGAAGGACGGTAGCGTCCTCAGGGTTGATGATTATCAGCTGGCCCTTAAGATTAGGGATCAAGTTGAGGAGATCCTTTACTTGGGCGACGCTATAATAGCCTTTGGAGACTTCGTCGAGAACAATCAAACCTTACTACCAGCAAACTACGTTGAAGAGTGGTGGATTCAGGAGTTCGTTAAGGCAGTTAATGAGGTTTATGAGGTTGAACTAAAACCATTTGAAGAGAATCCAAGGGATGCTGTCGAGGAAGCATCAGAATACTTGGAGGTTGATCCAGACTTCCTTGCAAAGATGTTGTACGACCCCCTAAGGGTTAAGCCGCCCGTTGAGCTTGCCATTCACTTCTCCGAGATACTTGAGATACCCCTCCACCCTTACTACACCCTCTACTGGAACACTTTAAAGCCACATGAAGTTGAGGAGCTCTGGAGGATCCTCAAAGGGAATGCTGAAATTGAATGGGACAGCTTTAGGGGGATAAAGTTTGCGAGGAGAGTTGAGGTACCACTAGAAGCCCTAGGTAATGCAAAGAGGTACCTTGAGCTCTTAGGCCTTCCCCACATCGTTAAGGAAGGCAAGGTAATAGTAGATTATCCTTGGGCTGCCGCTCTGCTAACTCCCTTGGGTAACTTAGAGTGGGAGTTCAAGGCTAAGCCTCTCTTCACGGTAATTGACATAATAAATGAGAACAACCAGATTAAGCTTAGGGACAGGGGAATAAGTTGGATTGGGGCAAGAATGGGGAGGCCCGAAAAGGCTAAGGAGAGAAAGATGAAACCCCCTGTTCAAGTTCTATTTCCAATTGGCCTCGCTGGGGGTTCTTCAAGAGATATAAAGAAGGCCGCCGAGGAAGGTAAAACTGCTGAAGTTGAGATAGCATTTTTCAAGTGTCCAAAGTGTGGCCATACTGGCCCCGAGCACCTCTGTCCAAACTGCGGAACTAGGAAAGAACTGATATGGGTCTGTCCTAAGTGTAACGCCGAATATCCGGAGAGTCAAGCCCAGGGTTATGATTACACGTGTCCAAAGTGCAACATTAAGCTTAGACCTTTCGCAAAGAGGAAGATCAAGCCTTCTGAGCTGTTAAACAGGGCTATGGAGAACGTAAAAGTTTACGGGATTGACAAGCTGAAAGGCGTCATGGGAATGACATCAGGCTGGAAGATGGCCGAGCCACTCGAGAAAGGTTTGTTGAGAGCTAAGAATGATGTCTACGTGTTCAAGGATGGAACGATAAGGTTCGATGCTACAGATGCTCCAATAACTCACTTCAGGCCTAGGGAAATCGGTGTCAGCGTTGAGAAGCTTAGGGAGCTCGGTTACACCCACGACTTTGAAGGGAAGCCGTTGGTTAGCGAAGAGCAGATAGTCGAGCTCAAGCCCCAGGATATAATTCTCTCCAAGGAGGCCGGCAAGTACCTGCTGAAGGTTGCTAGGTTTGTTGATGACCTACTTGAGAAGTTCTATGGTCTGCCGAGGTTCTACAACGCCGAGAAGATGGAGGACTTAATTGGCCACCTCGTCATAGGTCTGGCCCCACACACCTCCGCGGGAATCGTGGGTAGGATAATAGGCTTCGTCGACGCTTTAGTTGGCTACGCTCATCCCTACTTCCACGCCGCAAAGAGGAGGAACTGCTTCCCTGGGGATACAACAATACTTGTGCAGATAAACGGAAAGCCAGCGAGGATAACCTTGAAGGAGTTGTATGAGCTCTTCGATGGGGAGAGTTATGAGAACATGGTGTACGTTAAGAGGAAACCTAAGGCCGACATCAAGGTTTATTCCCTCGATCCCGAAACTGGAAAAGTTGTTCTGACGGACATTGAGGACGTTATAAAGGCTCCAGCGACGGATCATCTGATAAGGTTTGAGCTGGAACTCGGGAGGAGCTTTGAAACTACTCCCGATCACCTCGTTTTGGTGTATGAGGATGGAAAGTTCGTGAAGAAGAGGGCGTTTGAGGTTAGGGAGGGTGATTTGATACCTATTTTTGAAGCTGAATTGTCGGACATTCAAGTTGGAGATGTTAGCCTCCTTAAGGTGTCTAAGGTTCAATATGTGGAGCCACCCGAGGATTTCGTGTACTCGCTAAGTGCATCAAAATATCATACTGTAGTAATTAGTAATAATATTACTACTGCAAATTGTGACGGAGATGAGGATTCTGTTATGCTACTCCTAGATGCCCTCCTCAACTTCTCCCGCTACTACCTCCCAGAGAAGAGAGGAGGAAAGATGGATGCTCCACTTGTAATTACTACTCGTCTAGACCCCAGGGAAGTTGACAGCGAAGTACACAACATGGATATAGTCCGCTACTATCCCATCGAATTCTATGAGGCAACTTACGAGCTTAAATCGCCAAAAGAGCTAGTTGGTGTTATAGAAAGAGTTGAAGATAGACTAGGAAAGCCCGAAATGTACTACGGGATAAAGTTTACCCACGACACGGATGACATAGCTTTAGGCCCCAAGCTCAGCCTGTACAAACAGTTGGGAGACATGGAGGAGAAAGTTAGGAGGCAGTTGGAGGTTGCTAAGAGAATAAGAGCGGTAGATGAACACTATGTAGCCGAAACGATCCTCAACTCTCACTTAATTCCAGATTTGAGAGGTAACTTGAGGAGCTTCACGAGACAGGAGTTTAGGTGTGTTAAGTGCAACACGAAGTTTAGAAGGCCCCCTATGGGTGGCAAGTGTCCCGTATGTGGGGGGAAGATAGTTCTAACTGTCAGCAAAGGTGCAATAGAGAAGTACCTTGGAACGGCTAAGATGCTCGTTACCGAATATAACGTTAAGGACTATACAAGACAGAGGATATGCCTCACTGAGAGAGACATAGACTCTCTCTTTGAGTACCTATTCCCTGAGACACAGCTCACACTCCTGGTGAATCCAAACGATATTTGCCAGAAAATGGTTAAGGCAAGGACTGGTCACGTTAAATCTGGTGGGCTCTTGGAGAACTTCAAATCAAATGAGGAAAGGAAAGAGGCCAAAAAGCAGGAAAAAAAGGTGAAAGAAAAGCCTAAGAAGAAGAAAGTGATAAGCTTAGAAGACTTCTTCTCCAAGAAATAACCACAACTTTTAAGTTATCTCTCGAGAATAAATTCCCTGGAGGCTTGGCCAATGAAGATAGTCTGGTACGGTCACGCATGCTTTCTCGTGAAGACGAAAGGCGTGAGCATTCTGATAGATCCTTATCCTGATGTAGATGAGGACAGGATGGAGAAAGTTGATTACATACTTATAACTCACGAGCACATAGATCATTACGGCAAAACTCCCCTAATAGCGAGGCTTAATGACGCTGAAGTAATAGGGCCGAAAACCGTTTACCTCATGGCAATAAGCGATGGCCTCACGAAGGTCAGGGAAGTTAAGGCGGGCCAGACATTTGATGTTGGGGGTGTAGAGGTTGAAGCCTTCTACACCGAACACCCAACGAGCCAGTACCCCTTGGGCTACCTCATAAAAGGCGAAAAGAGCGTTGCACACCTTGGGGATACGTACTACAGTCCCACATTCAAGGGGCTTAGGGGAAGGGTTGACATATTATTGGTTCCAATAGGTGGAAGATCAACTGCGAGCGAGAGGGAGGCGGTGGATATAATCGACATAATAAGGCCAAGGATCGTCGTTCCAATGCACTACGGAACTTACGGCCCGGGAAACGTTGAAGGCTTTAAGCAGGAATTGGTTAAGAGGCGCGTTTGGGTTCTTGTAAAGGATCTCAAGCCCTATGAGGGCTTTGAGGTATGAGGTTTCAGAGATGCTAACTACGGGGGTTAAGGCTCTAGATGAGTTGCTTGGGGGAGGCGTAGCTAGGGGAGTTATCCTGCAGGTCTACGGTGCTTTTGCCACTGGAAAAACGACTTTTGCAATGCAGGTTGGCCTTTTGAATGAGGGGAAGGTTGTTTACGTCGACACCGAAGGTGGTTTCTCTCCCGAGAGATTGAAGCAGATGGCTGAGAGCAGGGGGCTGGATCCGCAGAGGGCTTTGGAGAAGTTCATACTTTTTGAGCCCCTGGATTTTAAGGAGCAGAGACAGGTGATATCTAAGCTCAAGACTGTCGTTAATGATAAGTTCTCCCTAGTTGTTGTGGATTCAATTACCGCTCACTACAGGTCAGAGGGCAGTAAAGATCACGGTGATCTAGCTAAGCAACTTCAGGTTCTCCAATGGCTTGCTAGAAGGAAGAACGTTGCTGTAATAGTCGTAAATCAAGTGTACTATGACTCGAACTCCAACACCCTGAGACCGATAGCCGAGCACACCTTGGGCTACAAAACAAAGGATATAGTGAGGTTCGAGAGGCTGAGGGTTGGGGTGAGGGTTGCCGTTCTCGAGAGGCACAGGTTTAAGCCCGAGGGAACGATGGTCTACTTCAAGATTACCGATAAAGGGATAGAGGATGTTAGCGAATGATATCTCTAAGGTCAAAAGCTAGGACTCCTTCCTCCCTTAGCTCTTCCTTATCCTCAATCCTTCTTGCTATTATTCCAAACATATAGGTACCTTTAAGTGGGAGTAGCTCTGCTTTTCTCTCTAACTCTCTTAAAATTCTCCCTGCATCTTTTAGGTTTAGATCCCTCCACTTTACCTCAAATAACGCAACATTATGTCTGTTGTACGCTACAATGTCCACTTCCTCTCTCTTGTGCCACCATCTGCCAACACGTTCGGGTTTAAAGCCAAGATCAAGTTTTTTCACGAATTCCTGGGCTATCTTCTCGTAAGTTTTGCCGACAAAGGGCTTAAATTCAATTTTAAATTTCTCAAAGACTTTCTCAGGATTTTCCTCCAACATCGTGTAGTTGTGATAGATGAACCTAAACCAGAAGTTGAAGAACTCATCCTTTATCCTGTATGCGACTTTCCTCGTCTTCAGCGGATTTTCGGTGACGGGAACTTCTCTCATCAGGTATTCATAGTTATTAGTTAGCTCGCTTAGATATTTCCCCACGGTCAGAATTTTCATTCCAGTCTTGTCACTTATCTCCTTAGGCGTGACGTAGCCCAGGCTCACGGCCTCAAGAATTGAAAAGTATGCCCTATAAAATCTCCCAAACTCTAATTTGAGGACGTTTAGGCCTTCCTCTCTGAGTGGGGCAAATTCATCGAAAAATAGGGCTTTCAACGTGTTAAATACATCTCCCCGATGATAGCGCGGAAGGTAGAGGAGATACTTTGGCATTCCACCCAGTGCTGAATACAATTCAACGAAGTCTTCCGGACTTATATTGATGCGTGACCGCACGAAGATCCAAGAATTCCAAAAATCGAAGGGCTTAAGCTTTATCCATTCATCAACTCTACCAAAGAGTGGCTCTTTTCTGTCCATAAAGATGCGCTTAATCATGCCAACGTATGAACCAACCGCTATTAACATCAAATTTGAGCTTTCCTTCTTTTCATCCCAGAGTTTTTGAAGTGATGAGAATAGAGAAGGTTTTACTGTCCTGAAGTTTTGAAACTCATCAAAAACAACTACTAGCTTTTTCTCTTGTGAAAATTCAAGTAGGAAATCGATCATCTCCTCTAGCGACGTGAACTTCAGTTTTATGTACCGTGGGATGTTAGGGGAAAGTTTGTCCTCAATTTCTTGGAGGTATTCCTCGAGAAGCAGCGTTTCGTCTTTTTCACTAACGAAGAAGTAGAGACCGAGCTTGTCTTTTAAGAATTCTTTAACGAGGGTAGTTTTCCCTACCCTTCTCCTTCCGTAGATTACCACAAAACTTGAGCTCGGGAAAGAATAAATTTCGTTGAGCTTTTCGAGCTCGCGCTCCCTATCGTGAAACATATTACCCATCGAGTATATTACCAAATTAGTAATATTTAAGGTTTATCAAAAATATAAGAAAAGTCAGATCCTGTCGAAGACTTCCTGGGTTATCTTTAGAACGGCCTTGTATAGTCTTTCGCTTATTATCCCATCGTCGTAGTGCTCCTTGAGCTTGTCTTTGTCGATTATCTCCTTCTTTCCATCGGGCCACCTGACGATGTCAACTTCAAGATCAATGTACCTTGCTTTGTCCGGATAAATCTCAACTGGAGTGTTTATGTTATAGAATTCCCCCTTTAAATTGCCCTCCTTATCATAGTACCTGTGCACGAACCACCACTTTCCGGCCTCTATCTCAGTTATCGCATAGTCCCCATGCTCTATCGGTATCTCAAGTCCATCGTAGAACTTCCCGGGCCTGAGGAACCTCTTCATCTTCACCTTAAGCGGGTTCGTTGAAACCTCTATTATCTCTCCTGGGCCTATCTTTATCACCTGGCCATCTGGCTTAACGTGATTCAGCGTGAAGAGCCAGCCAACTTTTGGCCCTTTATTCGTGACAACGGCCTCTATGAAGCCTTCACTAACCTTCTGCCTTTGGGAAGGCATCTTCGCAAGTATCCCCTCGGCAACCTCAACGGCTAAGGTGAACTCGGGATCGTAAGACTTGAATTGGTGGTGCCCTTCGATGGTTGGAACTACCTTGTGCCTTATCTCGTCGAGCTTCTTCTTCGTTCCTCCCCCGAACTCCACATCGTAGATTTCCCTTCGCTCTATGATCTCGGCTGGCGCTGAGTACTTGTCTGCTTCCTTAAGCCTGTCTGCTATCTTTGACAGCCTTACGAGCTCATCTCTCAAAGTGTTCCAGTCCTTGTAGGCTGCCGCCGTTCTCCAGAGAACTCCCCACTCACCGAGATCAACGCTCAGGCCGAGTATCCTGAGCCTCTCCCTCTCTTCTGGATCCTTTATCTTCCTTGAGATCTTTACGTGCCTCTGAACTCCTATAGGCTTTGGAATTAACACCGCGTAGTCCCCAGGGATCGTTATGAGAACGCTGAGGTGGGGGAGAACGTTGTGCTTCTTAACCTGAACCACGACTTCATCTCCTTCCGTAGCATCTGGGAGTTCTTCTATTAAAACTGTTCCAATGGCGTTTCCTATGTCGACGTAAACGTACCTCTCGTCCCTCTTTACAACTATTCCCTTGTATATCCCGTAGAGCTTGTAGGGGAGCTTCCTGAAAAATACGTCAATGAACTCTTCCTCTAAAACCTTCTTAACTTCCTCAACCTTCGTTCCAACGATTGTAATCCCGTGGTTCTTGTCGTATATGTCCACGTCAAAGTCTTCGTAGCTCTTTTCGATGCCGAGCCTTTCGGCAATAACATCGCTCGGCTGGACTATCTTAAAGCCCCTGTCGAGGAAGAGCTTCGTTAGGGCCGTGCTATAAATCCCCCTAATCCTCACCGCTATCTCTGACTCTGTAGACACTTTCACCACCTCTTTCCATCCTCTCCGTTATCCCAATGAGCGTTAATGCCTCCAGTATATCTCGAATTTCATCTCTCGGAATTCCAGTCTCTCGCTCTAGATGCCTCACTTCAACCCACTTAAGCCCCTGAGCGTTCAGCGTTCTCAGTAAGAATTCTACCTTAAATATGTCTGAGGGCCTATCATAGAGAAGCCTTAAGAACTTTATCAGGAGGGTGAAATCCTTAACGATTTTCTCTGCCCTTGAGATTCTCTCCATAAAGTGGGAGGGGACGCCGCCTTTATCCATTATCTCCATGAATTCTGCATAGGTAATCATGGAGTTGAGGTTTTCAGTCAGTATGTAATCGTAGTTTCTGTTAAACTGGATAATTTTTCTGATTGAAAACTCCAATCTGTCCCTCTCGTTGAAGGTCGCCAACGCATCCTCAATTAGCCCCTTCATCTGCACAACGAGTCTCAGGGTTTCTTGAACGTACCTTTCAAACTCCCTTCCCAGCTTAAAGGCCTCGTCACCAATCTCCGACAAAATCTGTATTTCCTTGTTTAGAATTTGGTAGCATTCGCTCAGCGCCTGAAAGTCCCTCAACAGCGGCAATTTTTCCTCAAAGCCCCTGTGAAGTGTCCTGAGA
>QMUI01000023.1 GCA_003660485.1 Thermococci archaeon
CCTTATTCAACTGTACGATAAATGTAACATTATTGGGAGCTTCTATCCAGTCTAGTGCTCCTGAAATGTCAAAGGCCATTGGGCTGTCTGGGAAGGGGTGTGATTGTGGTATGGTTGAGGCGTTGAGTTCAGATAGCGAATTAGTTCCTACATAGTCAATCCAGAAGTCAAGGAAGTAATGTACCCATACTGGGTCTTCGTTTACGGCAACTATTATCGGAATTCCCGAGCTATATATTATCTCACCTGATGAGCTGTTGTATATACCATTTAAGGTTTATGAACTTCCCAGGGAAGAAGCTGAAGAAAAATTCGGAAAAGAGATGTACGACCTGTTCCCAGTTCCTAACGATGTGAAAATTTTGAAGATAGTTGTAATTGAAGATTGGAATGTTAATGCTTGTAATAAGGAACATACGAAGACAACTGGCGAGATCGGAACAATTAGAGTTAGGAAGGTTAGATTTAGAAAGAACAAGAAGCTACTTGAGATAAGCTTTGAGATCATTGGAGATTAACTCCATGATAAACTTTTTATTATAACGTTTAGATGAGCATTTGATGCCCACACTTCAAGAAGCAAGGGAAGAAATACTGCATGGGGACATAGAGAAAACCCTATTCAAGCTCGCGTTTCCCTTAATAATAAACAACTTAGTCCAGGTAATGTACAACTTGACGGATACATTTTGGTTAGCTAAGCTTGGGAAAGCCGAGCTTTCTGCTCCAGGAACCGTTTGGCCCTTGCTCTGGTTTATGACAAGCTTGGGAGCTGGATTCGTTACAGCTGGCTTCGCCATGGTTAGTCAGTATGTGGGAGCAAGTGAGTTTAAAAAGGCTAGCAAAGTTGCCGGTTCTCTCTATGCCCTTCTCCTCTTTCTTTCTTCCCTCCTAGCGATTTTTGGTGTATTCATTGCCCCCTATGCATTGAGGTTTGTCAAAGTTACTCCCGAAGTTTACCCATTCGCCTTGAAATACATGGTTATCGTGTTCGCCGGTATCCCTATTGCTCTAACCCTCCACGCGTTCAACTTCATACTCAGAGCCGTTGGTGATACGAGAACCCCAGTAATAGTGAACGTGTTCACGATAATCCTAAACATAATTCTTGACCCGATATTCATATTCCCCCTTAGAATGGGGGTTCTTGGTGCCGCCCTAGCTACCGTAATTAGTGAGGGGGTTGGCTCAATAATAGGTGGCTACCTACTCTTTACGGGGAAGGTTAGCATAAAGATAACCCTAGAGGACATGAAGCCCGATCTAAGCTTGTACTGGAAGACCTTTAAGATAGGCCTCCCAGCAACGGTTGGAGACTCTGCAAATTCTTTTGGCTTTGTCTTGCTGACTAGGATTATCTATGGATATGGAACCGCTGCATTCGCAACGTACACGATAACTAACAGGCTGACAAACTTCATGTTCGCCTTTGCGGATGGGATAAGCCAGGGAATGGGAACTATGATAGGGCAAAACGTTGGGGCTGAAAGGTACAAAAGGGCGAAAATCATAGCTGAGAAGGCGATGCTAATTAACTTCCTAATCCTTTTGATTGGCACCATTATTTTCATAGCATTCAGAGAACAAATATTTGGCTTCTTCATAAAGGATCCTGAGATACTAAGGGAGAGCGAGAAAGTTGTCAAGTACTTTGCGACATCACTGCCCTTCTTTGGCATATTTGCCGCAGTGACAAACGTTTTTGCCTCTGCAGGTCATACTAAGAAAAACCTCGTCTTAGGTACGATAAGGCTCTGGGGATTGAGGATACCTCTCAGCTACTACCTGGGGAAGATGCTTCATGACAGTGCCGGAGTTTGGATAGGGATGGGGTTGAGTAACGCTATCTCCGCTCTAATTGGTCTAGCATGGTTCATGAGGGGGAGCTGGATGAGGAGGATAATAGAATGAGCATGGAGAAAGTTAAGGCAATGAGGGAGGAAATTCTAGAGGGGCCGATTGAGAGAACCCTTTTTAGATTAGCTTGGCCCATAATAGTGAACAATCTAGTTCAGGTTCTCTACAATATAACTGACACCTTCTGGCTTGGCAAGCTTGGGAGGGCTGCTC
Organism: Thermococci archaeon; assembly: GCA_003660485.1. Lineage (GTDB taxonomy): Archaea > Methanobacteriota_B > Thermococci > Thermococcales > Thermococcaceae > Pyrococcus. The sequence continues at coordinate 2,071 of QMUI01000023.1, forward strand.
TTTCGGCCCCAGGAGTAAGCTGGCCAATAATCGGGACCCTCATGTCTTTCGGCATGGGCTTCACAATGGCAGGATTTTCCATAGTGGGACAGTATATTGGAGCTGGAGACTATAAGAAGGCAAATCGCTCTGCTGGTGCCCTGCTCTCGCTTATTCTGGTCTTCTCTACACTATCCGCCATAATAAGTATTGCAATCCTGCCTTTAGCTTTGAGGTTTATGCATGTAACAAAAACTATCTATCCCTACGCGTTCACGTACTCCCTAATAGTCTTTGCCGGAGTCCCTGCCTCCTTCACTTTCATGGCATTTACCGCCCTAATGAGAGCAACTGGGGACACTAAAACTCCCGTGAAGATAAGCATGCTCACGGTTTTCCTCAACATAATCCTTGATCCTATTTTTATCTTCGCCTTGGGGCTTGGAGTGGCCGGAGCAGCGATAGCTACTGTCCTTTCAAATGCCCTTGGAACCTTTATAGGATTTAAAATCCTTCTAAGTGGAAAGGCGGGGCTAAAGATAAGCAGGGAAAGCATGAAACCGGACTGGAAGTTCTACTCGAAGATAATAAAGATCGGCCTCCCTTCAAGCATCGGTCAATCTGCGAACTCTTTTGGCTTTGTCGTCCTTACGAGAATAATCATGGGCTTTGGAGATGTGACGTACGCGGCTTACACAATAACAACAAGGCTAGTGAACTTCATAACTAGCATATCGAGGGGTTTTAGCATGGCCATGGGAACCATGGTTGCCCAAAACGTCGGTGCGGAGAAGTATGAGAGGGCGAAAACGATAGCCGAGAGGACAATGGTCGTGAACTTTATAATAGCAAGCATTGCCGTTTTAACGATTGGCATTTTTAGGGTTCCCATCTTTAAGGTGTTCCTAAATGATCCGAAGGTTATAGCCGAGAGTGCAATAGTCTTGAAGTACTTTCTAATCTCCGTTCCCTTCTTCAACGGCATTTTTGTCGTAGTCACGAGAGTTTTCACGTCAGCGGGCCATACAAAGAAGAGCATGATAATGAGCATGCTAAGGCTTTGGGGCTTTAGAATCCCCCTAAGTTATGCTTTTGGCTACGTTCCTGCTTTGGTGATTGCCTTTACAGTCCTGGGCCACTCCATAAACTTTAGGATACCATTGGCAGAGCTCTTTGGCTTTACGAGCAAGGGAGTATTCTTCGGCATGGGAATGAGCAACTTCTTGGCTGCAATAATCGGGTTAATATGGTTCCTTAGGGGTAGCTGGATGAAAAGAATTATAGATTAGAACTTGAGAACCCTAGCAAGAACGACTAGAGGATCCCAGACCGGGGCGAACGGAGGTGCATAAGCTAAATCCGTAAAGAACGTATCCTTCGTAGTGAAGCCTGCCATTAGCATTGCTGCAGCTGTATCGATCCTGGGGAGTATCTCTGCCCCTACAGCCTGCACTCCAAGCAACCTGTTTGTTTCGTTGTCAACTATCCCCTTCAGCCATATTGGCCTTGCCCCAGGATAGTAGTGGGGTCTCGTTGATGCTTTTATGAACGCTGTCCTTACGTCATATCCTTCCTTTATTGCCTCCTGCTCTGTCAATCCTGTCTTTCCTATTTCAACGTCCATGAACTTGGTAACGCTAGTCCCCAGAACCCCCGGAAAGTGGATTTCTTTTCCGGCTATGTTACTACCCGCAACGTACCCCATCTTATTCCCAGCTGGGGCCAATGGGGTCCATACCCTCCTTCCCGTAATCACGTGCTTCGTCTCTGCAACATCTCCAGCAGCGTAAACGTTCTCAATGCTCGTCTGCATCTTCTCGTTTGTCCATATGGCTCCAGTCTCACCTATCCTAACGCCTAGTTGCTTTGCAAGCTCGATGTTCGGTTTTATTCCTGTGGCAAGTATAACTATGTCTGCCTTGTACTCTCCAGCATCTGTAATGACTTTCTCAACCCTATCTTTCCCCTCTATTTCCATAATAACTTCTTGCAATCTTAGGTCAACATGTTGTCTCATCTTTTCCTCTAAGATATCTGTAACCTCCTTGTCAAAGGACCTCTTCAAAATTCTGTTGCCCCTCTCAATCAGCGTCACGTTCTTACCCTGAACAACAAATGCCTCTGCCATTTCAACCCCTATGTACCCTCCACCGACTATGACGACATCCTTTACTTCATGCCTTTCCATGTACTCTTTTATGGCCACGGCATCTGGAGGCAGGTCAGCAGTGAATACTCCAGGAAGATCAACACCCTCAACGGGTGGAACCTTGGGGGAGGCGCCATTTGCAAAAACTAAATAATCCCACTCATAGCTTTTTTCTCCATCTTTCTCTCTCACCCTGACGTATCCCTGGTCTACCTCTATAACCTCAGCGTTGAGGTGGAGGTCAATTCCCCTCTTTTTAATGAAGACCTCTGGGGGATAGTGCATTAGCTTTTCTGTGGAAGAGATGCCCTCAACGACGTACGGAATCCCACAAGGGGCGTGGCTGACCCATTTCGTGGCTTCGAATACCTTGACTTCCCATTCAGGCTTTAAACGCTTTACACGTGATGCTGCACTCATTCCAGCAGCTCCACCACCTATTATAATGACCCTCTTCATACTCTCACCCACCAGAGGTTCTAAACCTTACGTTAAAAAAGCTTGGCAAGGCTTTTAAAAAGATTGTCTAAAAGTTCAGCTCGATGTTTAAAAGGAATACCCTTGCGGTAATACTGCTTGTCCTCTCGGCATTTACCGGAACCCTAGCGTTCAGGTTAGCTGTGCCTGCGATTGCTTACTACAGTAGAGGCGTTTTAAAGGCTTCAATGGTCTCGATCTCAGTGATATCAACATCATTTATATTTGCTAGGGCCTTTGCCGCGGTTTTCGGAGGCTATTTAGTGGACAAAAGGCCAAAGCTTATAATTCTAGGAGCGCTGGCCATGGCACTAAATGCCCCTCTTGTCTACCTTTACTCCTTTGCATCCTCTTGGATCCACATAGTTGGAATAAAGCTAGCTAATGGATTTCTGAATGGGATCAGCTGGCCTCTTGCACAGTTAGCGGTTGCTTACGCTTCTCCTAGGAGTATCAGGGCTAGAATATCCGCTATTTACTTCTTCTTTGGAAGTTTGGCCTCGCTTGCGGGCAACTATCTATATGCTTTTACAATTAGTATTGGAATGAGAGGGCAGATGGTAATTTCTGGCATATTCTATATCCTAACTGGTCTACTTATGGCGAGTGCATACTTATTAATAGGGACTATAAAAAAGGAGGGGAAGGATAAAAAGACGGAGGAAGTTGATGTTAACCCTAGGATTGTGATAATGTTTGGAGCGTTAGTCTCGTTTATCTCAGCTTTTGCCTTTGGAGAGATAACCTACGTATACATATCTGAGACCCTGGGATTAGAAAAGGGAAAGGTTGCGATGGTGCTTGGGACAATAAGTTTCCTATCCTCGTTAACTTCTTACTTCATATCCTGGGTTGCCGACTCCATAGGGAGCGCCAGGGCTCTAAGGATTATAGCCGTATTTGGGTTCCTAGCCCCAATTCTCGCTGGCATTAGAACTGGCTTTACTATATTCTCTGGTATATTCCTAGCATTGCTGGCGGTGAACTCTTTTAGACCAATATCAAGAAAAATCCTAGTTACTCATTCAAGATCTTCGTTGGCAATTGGAGGAATTAATGGGGTTCAGAACATATCGACGTTCTTGGGAGGAATAATTTTTGGTTTCGCATACACTCTTGGCTCTCTTGGTGCTTACAATCTTGCATTCCTTCCTTATCTTCCGTTTTCCTTGGCTCTTGTAATAGTAACCCGTAAATTGGAGAAGTGAGTATCACTTATGGTGGGAGTCAATGAAGCTACCCCAACACAAGACTAAGATAGTTGCAACAATAGGACCGGCAACAAACTCGAGGAAGATGATAGAAAAACTAATAAAAGCCGGGATGAGTGTCGCAAGACTAAACTTTTCTCATGGAACTTTTGATGAACATGCAAGGGTTATAGAGACAATAAGAGACGTCTCATTGAAGTTAGATAGAAGGGTTGCAATACTAGCGGATCTCCCTGGGCTAAAAATAAGGGTGGGAGAGATTAAGGGAGGTTACATTGAGCTTAGGAGAGGAGATAAGGTAGTTTTAACTACCAGGGACATTGAAGGGGATGAGACAACGATACCAGTTGAATATAAAGACTTTCCAAAGCTTGTCTCTAGGGGAGATACTATATATTTGAGCGATGGATATATAGTCTTGAAAGTTGAAGATGTTAGAGAAAGAGAAGTCGAGGCAGTCGTTGTTTCTGGAGGGAAGTTGTTCTCGAGGAAGGGTGTCAACATCCCTAAGGCCCACCTACCAGTTGAGGCCATTACACCGAGAGATATGGAGATAATAGAGTTCGCAGTTGAACATGGAGTTGATGCTATAGGCCTGAGTTTCGTTGGTAGCGTTTACGATGTTCTGAAAGTTAAAGGGTTCCTAGAGAAGAAGAACGCTGGGGATATATTCGTTATAGCAAAAATAGAGAGGCCAGATGCTATTAGGAACTTTGATGAAATACTGAACGCTGCGGACGGAATAATGATAGCCAGGGGTGATCTAGGCGTAGAGATGCCGATTGAAAAGCTACCTATATTACAGAAAAAACTTATCAGGAAAGCGAATCAGGAAGGGAAGCCTGTGATTACCGCAACCCAGATGCTCGTTTCTATGACTACCGAAAAGGTTCCCACAAGGGCTGAGGTTACCGATGTTGCAAACGCAATACTTGATGGAACTGACGCAGTAATGCTTTCAGAGGAAACCGCTGTTGGAAAGTTTCCGATTGAGGCCGTAGAGATGATGGCAAAAATAGCAAAGGTTACTGAAGAGTACAGGGAAAGCTTTGGACTCAGTAGGATAAGAGAGTGGCTGGAAACTAACATTCACAGAGGCACGATAAAGGAGGCAATTACGAGGAGCGTAATAGATGCTCTCTGCACAGTTGATATAAAGTACATCTTAACTCCAACGAGAACGGGAAGGACGGCTAGGCTTATTTCAAGGTTCAAGCCAAAGCAGTGGATACTAGCATTCTCAACAAGCGAGAGGGTCTGCAACAACCTGATGTTCAGCTATGGAGTGTACTCTTTCCGCCTAGAAGAGGGATTTGATGAGAGGGATATAGTTAGGCTGATCAAGGGGCTAGGGCTCGTGGAAAGTGACGACATGGTTCTTATGACAGAAGGCAGGCCGATAGAGAAAACTGTTGGGACGAACTCCATAAAAATATTCCAGATAGCCTAGTGCAAAGCTAGAGCGACTACGAAAATCGTTCCCAGGACATCAGCTATAGTTGTTATCAGGGGAACTCCAAGGTTGTCAGGGTCGAGATGAATCCTAGGAGCAACGAGAACTAATGTTGCCCCTATGATCATCACAGCCAGGGCGATCAGAGGATACCCTAGGATCAAAGGAGTTACAAGATCGGAGTGCACATGCATTGTAAGCTCAACTATTAGAATTGCCATAACGTTTGCGATTACCATCAAGGGAACGCTCATTAAGAGCATTGCCAGTATTTCAAGGAAAGTATCCTTTGACTTTACCCCTTCTTCACCTTCTAGATGATATCTGGTCGATAACCTAGCTACTATGACGCTCCCCATATTGCCCAGACTGTCAAGGATGGAAGGATAGAGAACGGCCAAAAGTACCATCTTCCCTATCGCCGAGGAGTACTGCTCAAGGAGAGAGCCTGCAAATGACTCTATCAACGCTAAGAGGGTTAATATACCTGCAATTTCGGTAAAGCTACGCTCAATGATGTTCCCACTCTTTATCCCCATCCACATAAGTATGCCTAACGTGAAGAAAAACAGAAGATAGAATATTTTCCTGTTGGCGAGGTAAAGCTTCAGGAAGAATATGAGGGTCGGAATCGTTACTATGTCGGATATCGATGTTATTAATGGTGCGGCTATTCTATCCGGGTCGAATCCTCTCGAATATGGAACAACAGTTATCAGAGCTGCAGAGTATCCCAAAATTATCCCTATCACAAGGGCCGAAAGGATGACAACGAGCAACGCGGCAACTGCCGTCTTAAGGTTGTCCGTGTGTAACACTCCAATAATCCAAAGAATTATCAGGGGTATCTTTGAGGAGAAAATTGCTCTCAAAACTTCTCTCTTGAGTTCCCTGTCCTTGAGTCCCTTTATAATTCCAAGATTTAATTTTGTTGTCAGCCTAGAGGCAAGAGTTCCAAAAACATTCCCCCTAAGATCCATAAGGCCTGGGAGGATGACGAGAATTATGGGGAAGTTCTTTGCGATTTCAGAATAGTTAACGCCTAAGAAAGTCCCTCCTACGAAATCAAGAACTAAGCAGAGAAGCAATGGTGGGAATGTATATCTTATTGATTCTTTCAACTTTTGGAGGGCAATTGTTGCCATTCTCATCCCTCCTCATCCTCTCACCCCTGACAAGGCTATAAAAAGGCAAATTTAAACTTTTTGTATAATCAAAAAGAACGTTAATAAAGCTTCAAGAAGAGGAAAAGATCATGAAGGTATACCATCCTAAAAGAGAATGGCCTGAAGAATATAGGAAGGTCTTGGAGGAAATGCGGGACATAATAGATCCAGTCAGCGGTGAGAGCATACTGGACTCAGGAGTTTTAGCTGGGATTGAAGTCACGGAAAACACCCTAAAGGTTTGGCTCAAGTTCGAGAGCCAGGCAGAATATAACATCTTGGGCGGTGCGGCAATGGC
>QMUI01000024.1 GCA_003660485.1 Thermococci archaeon
CGATTTCCTTTTCAAAATCCTTCCCTCCGATAAAAGATCCACTCGTGCATCCAAACGCTATCAACTCGACCCCGGCATCGGCGAGTAATTTTGCAGCATCAATGGCAAACGTTGCCATCTTAGTTAACTCTTCCTCATTTACATTCCTCAGAGGCATTCTAGCTGTATGGAGGGAGACTCCTTCCGGGATGTACTTGTGGAACTCCATCTCCATAGTAGTGTTCGAAGATGGCACTATGAGTCCAAATCTTCCCCTCCATCCAAACATTGCAACACCTGTATGAGGTTTTTGAGTTAGGTATTAAAAGTTTAGGAAAAGACAAAAACATTTTTATGAACTATGATATATGCCACAGGGGGGAATACGAAATGGAGGAAAGGGTTGAAAAGTTGATTGAATCTATAGAAAAGAACAACCTTGATGCAATATTCCTTACAAAAGCTCCAAATGTTTACTACTTTTCTGGGGCTTCACCACTTGCTGGAGGGTACCTCTTAGTGACTAAATCGGGAGCAACTCTATATGTTCCTGAGTTAGAGTACGAAATGGCAAAAGAAGAAAGTATAGTGGAGGTCGAGAAGTTTAAGAAAATGGACGAGCTGTATGAAAAGCTAAAAGGCATTGAAGTTCTTGGAATTGAAGGAGCAAGCTCATACTCCTTCATTCTTGATCTCAGAGAAAAAGCAGGAATAAAAGAATTTAAAAAAATTGATGATACTATAAAGGGACTCAGAATAGTGAAAGGCAAAGAAGAACTAAAAATAATAGAAAAAGCTTGCGAAATCGCGGACAGGGCTGTTATGGCAGCAATTGAGGAAGTTTCTGAAGGAAAAAGGGAAAAAGAGATAGCGGCAAAAGTTGAATATCTTATGAAAATGAATGGAGCCGAGAAACCGGCATTTGATACGATTATCGCCAGCGGTTATAGATCGGCACTACCACATGGGATTGCAAGTGATAAAAGGATTGAAAAGGGTGACCTTGTAGTTATAGATCTTGGGGCCCTATATAACCACTACAACTCAGATATAACAAGAACCATAGTAGTGGGATCTCCTAGCGATAAGCAGAAGGAGATATATGAAATAGTTCTTGAAGCTCAAAAGAAAGCCATTGAGGCAGCTAAGCCAGGAATGACTGCCAAAGAATTAGATTCAATAGCGAGAGATATCATCAAGGAATATGGATATGGGGAATACTTTATCCATTCACTTGGTCATGGTGTTGGTCTTGAAATCCACGAATGGCCAAGAATAAGTCAATATGACGAGACAATTCTTAAAGAAGGAATGGTGATAACAATTGAACCTGGTATTTATATTCCAAAATTTGGAGGTGTAAGGATAGAGGACACAATCGTTATAACAAAGAGTGGAGCAAAAAGACTTACAAAAACGGAAAGAGAACTTATCTGACAAGTTCAAGAAGAGCCATTGCTGCTCTCATATCCCTTTTTATTAGCTCAGTATAAACAGGATCCACCCTACCATTAATGTAAACTTCCTTACCTTTTATTTCAATTTCAGCCACTCCATATCCAACGACTTTAATGTCCCCTTTTATAACGTTCTCTAATATGCTCAAGGCAAGAAGAGCTTCTCGATTATCTCTAGCAAGTCTTTCTTCTTCTGAGACGTGTCTTGAGTGCCCAGTTGGAATGCCAAGGAGTCTAAATATATTCCATCGCCGCATCTTGCCAAGTCTCTTGTTAATAATTTTTCCTGACCTAACCTTAGCTATTTCAAGAAGCCACTTGAGAAAGTCTTTAACTTCTTCTTCCCATCCCCCCACTTCTTTTGGGACAAACGAAGCTTGCTTGATATTTTCAGCCCTTCTAATTAACGTTGCTATCCTCTCTAACTTTTCCACCCTATTTATAAGGTATAGGTCTATTGCAAACATACCCTTCTTTGTTTTGAAGATTATAAAAGGGAGTTCCCCTCTCATCTTCAAACTATTGTCCTGGGAACCTTTATGAGCTTATTGGTTGTACATTTGACGGAAACTTTTGGGATATCTTCGGCTCACTACTATTATAACCACGAAATTTTGGACACAAAAATTATATTATCCAACTGAAATAGCTTAAAGGGGTGGTCGAAATGGCAAAGAGAGTTCATCTCTTTGACTGGCATAAAGAACATGCAAAGAAAATTGAAGAATTTGCAGGTTGGGAGATGCCAATATGGTATTCTAGCATAAAAGAAGAACACTTAGCTGTGAGGAATGCAGTTGGCGTGTTTGACGTTTCTCATATGGGAGAGATAGTATTCAAAGGAAAGGATGCCCTTAAGTTCCTGCAGTACGTAACCACTAATGATATAAGCAAGCCTCCGGCCATAAGTGGAACTTACACATTGGTTCTGAATGAAAGGGGAGCAATAAAGGACGAAACTCTTGTATTCAACATGGGCAATAACGAGTACTTCATGGTATGCGACTCCGATGCATTTGAAAAGCTGTACGCTTGGTTCACGTACCTAAAGAAGACGATAGAGCAGTTCACAAAGCTTGACCTTGAGATTGAACTAAAAACTTATGATATTGCGATGTTCGCTGTTCAGGGGCCAAAAGCGAGAGACTTAGCTCAAGACTTGTTTGGGATAGATATAAACGAGATGTGGTGGTTCCAGGCTAGATGGGTTGAACTCGATGGAATAAAGATGCTCCTCTCGAGGAGCGGCTACACCGGCGAGAATGGCTTTGAGGTCTACATAGAGGACGCGAACCCCTACCACCCAGATGAAAGCAAGAGAGGGGAACCTGAGAAAGCCCTTCACGTGTGGGAGAGAATTCTCGAAGAGGGGAAGAAGTACGGGATAAAGCCCGCTGGCCTAGGTGCAAGGGATACGCTCAGACTAGAGGCTGGTTACACCCTCTATGGAAATGAAACCAAGGAGCTCCAGTTATTGAGTACTGACATTGATGAGGTAACACCCCTCCAAGCAAACCTTGAGTTCGCGATCTACTGGGACAAAGACTTCATAGGAAAGGATGCCCTCCTTAAGCAGAAGGAGCGTGGTCTAGGCAGGAAGATGATCCACTTCAAGATGATTGAGAAGGGAATTCCAAGGGAGGGCTACAAGGTTTACGCAAACGGCGAGCTCATAGGTGAAGTCACAAGCGGAACACTGTCCCCACTCCTCGGCATAGGAATCGGAATAGCATTCGTTAAAGAGGAATATGCAAAGCCGGGAATTGAAATTGAAGTCGATATTAGAGGGCGGAAGAAGAGGGCCATCACAGTAACCCCACCATTCTATGACCCGAAGAAGTACGGCTTGTTCAGGGAGACATGAAGGATACTCCTTTCCATTTTACTTTTGGTGATTTCATGAAGTCGTGCAGAATGTGCAGGTGTTGAGTACATAGATTCTTGCATTCTACAAGAAGCATACGAAAACCGTCAGAACCTCTGATCATTATGAGGGCTGGAAAGCCTTTATATGAACTCGGAAACCATAGAAAAGGTGGTGCAATAAATTTTATACCTTCTTTTCCAATATACATTCGGTGGTATCTATTGGACATGGTGGAGGGGCTTTTAGATGGGGTGAAATATGGAGAGGTTGTCCTAATAAAGTACCCACCTTCCTACGTTCCTGAGTTTACAATTCTTCATATAGCTGAGTACGCGAAATCAAGGGGAATTCCAGTGATTATAGATGACAATTTTGATGCATTTCCTATCATAGTTTCTCACCTTGAAGCTCTTGGAATAAGCTTTGACCTCAACAGCATCTACGTTGTAAAAACCGGCGGGAATATAAACGTCGGGAACCTCATCGCAAAAATAAAATACCATCCAGATCCGAGAGTTTACCTTAAGGAATACAGGGAAACCATGAAGAGAGTTTCCTTAAAATTTAAGGAGTGCATAACAATATCCATAGGTATAGAGTCAGTCCTCAGCAGACTAACGACCCCTCAGGAGCTCTACCTAGCAATATTTGAAATCCAAAAGGCCTTGGAGAATAAAAATAGGAAATCAGTATACCTGGTCAATGGGAAGATATTCAACGCACTCCCAAGCATAGCAAGGGTAGAGCTGAGCAGAATAGCAAGTACAATAGTAAATACGAAGCCCTATCCCACAGGAGCCCACCTGTACATACTCAAGAGCTCAAATCCTGAACTAGTCGGGAAGGAGATAACTGTTGAAGTTGGTGGCAAACAATGAAGTTCGGGTTACTTTGGGAGGTCATCAGAGATAAGAAATTCGGAGAAACCGTGATAGTTGAAAACCAAGCATCTTTAGGGATTGAAGCCCTTCTACTCTCCCTAATTGAGTACTCGAGGGCTAACAATACTCCTTTATTAATAGAAGATATACTGGATACATTCCCTATATACGCCAGGCACCTCGAGCTAATCTTAGGTAACCTCAACCTTGGGAATTCAAGGATATTGAAGATAGGGGGTTCAGATGACATTGGAAAGATAGCCGAAAAGCTGAAGTTCGAAACTGATCTAAGGGTATACCTGAGCAGATACAAGAAGGCGTTTTATTCCATCTCTCCCAACGAAAACTTCATAGATTTAGTGTTTGGCCTAGATAGGCTTTTTGCTTTAAATGATACTCCAATGGGAACCTCCGAACTCATAAATTCTATAAAAACGTATATAACCAACAAAAACAGGCTTGCCTTCTACTTCTTTGAGCTTGATCTCATGGAAAGCCTTTCAACGAGCCCCATGCCTCTGATAGAGGAGCTAGCAACATCGGTTATTAGGATAACACAGGACAGGGACACGATAGTTTTCACGATGATAAAGGATTCCTGGGCACTAAAGGCCAAGATGAAGGAAGTTAGAATTTCCATAAGGGATATCCTAGGGGGATGAAACATGAAGAAGGCAGTTTTTCTGATTTTATTATTGCCTATTATACTCTTGTCTGGTTGTTTGGAGGAGAAAAGTAGCTTAAAGTTTTCGATTTCCTCTGTCTTCCAGGAAGATAGCCCAATTCCGAAGAAGTATACATGTGATGGTATAAATATTAATCCTCCACTCTATATCTCAAATATCCCAGAGAACGCAAAATCCCTCGCCATAATTGTCGATGATCCTGATGCTCCTGGGGGAACTTTTACTCATTGGATCGCCTGGAACATTCCTCCCGTTAAGGAGATCCCTGAGGGTATCCCCAAGAAGGGTAAGGTAGAGTCCCCAGTAAAGATGATTCAAGGCATTAATGACTTTGGAAGGATCGGATATGATGGCCCATGTCCTCCCCCAGGGCATGGAGTTCACCACTATCATTTCAAGGTCTACGCCCTTGACATAACGCTGAATTTGACCCCAGGATCTACAAGAAGGGATCTTGAAGAGGCGATGAAGGGGCATATTATAGCTGAAGCCGAGCTAGTTGGAACTTATGAGCGCTGATCATTATTCCCGCTCCTTTTATAACTAAGTTTTAGAATTCAACAAAAAGGTTATAAAATCCCAAAGTTAGGGATTTTTGGTGAGCCTAATGATAACCGAGAGGCTCAGGAAGGAAGCCGATGTTATATGGGGAAGGATTTTTGAGCATCCCTTTGTCGTTCACCTTTATAGAGGAGATTTGCCAATCGAGAAATTCAAGTTCTATGTTCTTCAGGACTTCAACTATCTCGTGGGCCTAACAAGAGCTCTCTCAGTTATAGCATCCAAAGCTGAATACCCAATAATGGCCGAGATCATTGAACTGGCAAGGGAGGAGATAACTACGGAAATGAAGAACTATGAGGAGTTGCTTAACAGACTAGGATTCACGCTTGAAGATGCCATAAAAACCGAACCAACCTTAGTAAACTCCGCCTACATGGACTTTATGCTCTCTACAGCGTACAGGGGGAACTGGGTGGAAGGGTTGACTGCGTTGTTGCCGTGCTTCTGGAGCTACGCCGAGATAGCGGAGTACCACAAGGATGCTCTTGAGAACAATAAAAACGAAATTTACAGGGAGTGGGCCCAGGTTTATCTTAGCGACGAATACTTGGGACTAGTTAAAAGGCTGAGGAAGCTAATAGATGATAATCCTGGGGACTACGAGAGGATGAGGAGGATATTCATGACGGGAAGCAAGTTTGAGCTGGCATTCTGGGAAATGGCATGGAGGGGTGGAGATGTTTTCTGAGGAACTTCTAAGGGAGGCAAGATCCATTTGGAACGAATTCTTACCACACGATTTCCTCGTTAAGATGGCAGAAAATAGGCTTCCCCAGGAAAACTTTGCTAGATGGCTCGTAAACGACTACTACTTCGTTAAGAACGCGTTGAGGTTCATGGCCCTATTAATGGCCAAAGCCCCCGACGATCTCCTCCAATTTTTCGCAGAGTCAATCTACTACATCTCAAAGGAGCTTGAGATGTTCAAATCAAAGGCTAGTGAACTTGGCATCTCCCTAAAAGGAGAAATCGACTGGAGGGCAAAGGCCTACGTAAATTACCTCCTGAACGTTGCAAGCTTGAGAAGCTTCTTGGAGGGATTTACGGCATTTTACTGCGAAGAGAAGGCTTATTATGAGGCGTGGTCCTGGGTTAAGAGCCATCAAAAAGACAAGAGCCCATACCAGGAGTTTATAGACCATTGGAGCTCTGAGGAATTCGGGGAATATGTAAAGAGACTTGAATCGATACTTAACAAGCTTGCCGAGGAGCATGGGGAGCTCGAGAAAAGGAGAGCTAGGGAGGTATTTCTTGAGGTTTCAAAGTTTGAATTACTGTTCTGGGACATTGGAGGTGAGTTAGAATGGAGGAGATAAAGCCAGTTAAGGATAAAATATTTGATTTTTGGAGTAACTTCTCAATATGGTTTGGGGCGGATTTTGGAATAGCGGTGATATGGGCTGGAGCACTGTTAACCCCTTACCTTTCGCTTAAGCAGGCCCTTCTCGTGATAATAATTGGACATCTCTTAGGTAACGCCGTTATGAGCTTAATAGCTGTGGAGGGCCAGGAAACTGGACTGCCTACCATGGTTTTATCAAGGGGCCCCCTTGGGGGAAGAGGCTCAGTGTTACCATCGATTCTCAACTACCTCCAGCTCATGGGTTGGACCGCTATAATGTTGCTCGTAGGTGCTAAAGCCCTAGATACTATATTCCCAGGAACGTACTCCGCCTGGGTGCTCATCCTGGGCGTTCTTGTCACAGTATGGACGCTCGTTGGGCCAGAGAACTGGAGGTGGCTGGAAAAGATATCAGTGGTGCTCTTGGGGGTTCTCAGCGTCTGGCTACTGTACGTGATATTCTCCCGATACTCCTTTTCAGAGCTCTGGAATAAGCCCGGAGAAGGGGGTTTACCTCTCCTCATAGCTTTAGACTTGGTAATCGCAATGCCCCTGAGCTGGGCTCCAACGATAGCTGACTATGCAAGATTCGCGAGGACGAAGGAAGATGCCGCCTGGGGGACTTACTTAGGCCACTTGGCAGGTTCAGCGTTCTGTTACTTCCTAGGTGCATTGAGCAACGTCGCAATTAAACAGCCAGATCCCATAAGCATAATAGCTGCATACGGCCTTGGAATACCGGCGATGCTAATAGTCCTAGTTTCAACGCTCAACACAACATTCATGGACATTTATTCTGCCTCAATAACGTGGAAGAACATCAATCCAAGGGCGAATGCCAAGCTACATGTCGTGCTTGTTGGGGCCGTGGGAACGGTTTTAGCCTTGATATTCCCGGTAGATAAGTATGAGGCGTTCCTACTGCTAATAGGCGGAGCCTTCGTGCCACTAGCCGCGATAATGATAACAGACTACTTCTTAATCAAGAAGAAGAAGTACGATGCAGATAAGCTTCTCTCCGACGAATCGGTAAAGACTTCAGGCGTTATTGCATGGATTATTGGATTCTTCCTGTACCTAGGCCTGACAATGGAGAGCTCAATGGGAATTCACGTTCCTGGGCTTAGCTCAATTGGAAACCAAGTCGGAGCGAGCATTCCCGTATTCGTAACCTCGGCAGTTCTCTACTACATCCTTGAGAGGTGGTTGAGGTGATAGGGGAAGCATTAAAGCTCGTGAGGGAGAAGAGGCCCCTAGTTCATAACATAACTAACTTCGTTGTCATGAACTCAACTGCGAATGCACTTTTGGCCATAGGAGCATCTCCCGTAATGGCTCATGCCCAGGAAGAGCTCGAGGAAATTATTAGAATTGCAGATTCCATAGTTATAAACATAGGAACCCTTGACAGGTTCTGGATAGACTCGATGATCAAGGCCACCAAAGTAGCTAATGACCTCGATAAGCCTATAGTTTTAGATCCCGTGGGGGCTGGGGCAACAAGGCTGAGGACGGAAACTGCCCTAAAGATACTCGAGTTGGGTGTTACCGTTCTAAGGGGAAATTTTGGCGAAGTATCAGCACTCCTTGGAGAGCACGGCAAGACTAGAGGAGTTGATTCTGCCGAGTACAGCGAGGAGAAGGCTAAGGAACTGGCACTTAAAGCGGCAGAGGAGTTTTCAACGGTAGTTGCCATAACTGGAAAAGTTGACTACATAAGTGACGGAAAAAGGGTGTACGCTGTGTACAATGGTCACGAAATGCTAAGCAGAGTCACGGGAACAGGTTGCATGGTGTCGGCAATTACGGGGGCATTCATAGCTGTCGTTGAGCCTCTTGTTGGGGCTGTAAGTGCTCTAGCAACTTTTGGAATTGCGGCCGAGAAAGCTTATGAAGAAGCCAAGGCCCCAGGAAGCTTCCATATAAAGCTTTACGACTGGCTCTATCTATTGAGGCCTGAAGATGCGGATAAGCTAGCAAAGGTGAGGGAA
>QMUI01000025.1 GCA_003660485.1 Thermococci archaeon
CAATGACGACCGTGTTGAGCCCTATGCTGACACCTCCTCCTCTCCAGTCCCTTTGCCCGTGTCCCGTGCTTTCCGTACCGTAGACCTTCGCCCAGTAGTTGTCCCACACGAACCCCTTGAATACCCCTTTCTCTATGAGCATCGTCTTTCTCGTTGGAACACCCTCACCATCAAACACGGCCTTAGCTATGCTCAGTTCATGGAATGTGTCATCGTACATCGTTATAACTTCACTCGCGATGCTCTCCCCAACCTTATCAGCTAGTGGTGTAGTCTTCTTCACTAACCTTTCACCGCTGAAGGCCGGGAAGAGTGCGTAAAATAACAACCCTGACGTTGCCCAGGGGCCGAAGATTATTGGTACTTCCTCGTTCTTTGCTTCCTTGACCTTATAGGCCCACTGAACCTTTTGCACGCCTTTCTCAACTACCCTTTCAACGTCCAAGTTAAGGTTATCTTTAGCGTCAAACTCGAATATACCTGGGGTAACTACACCCTCCTTTTTTCCAACGAACTCGAAGAACAGATGTGATTGACCGAGCTCTTGAGTTACGCTTATTCCCTGGGAGTTGTAAATCCCAATCTCAACCCAAGAAGCTCCCGCGGATCCTCCGGCCACTGTTATGTGCTCATCTTTCTCTCTAGCTAGCTTTATTCCTTCGAGGACGAAGTTAACGAGCTTATCTGGCGAGACCTCCTTTAGCTCTTCGTTAACCTTTGCCCTTTCTCTGTATTTTCCTGGGCTTGGGAGGGAGTGCCACTTTTCATCGGGGTTGTTAAGCTTGGCCATCTTTGCTGCTGATTCTATGGCCCTCTTCACTTCTTCCTCATCGGCGGTGTCTATTATGGCGATTCCGATCCTCTTATCCTTAATTCCCCTGATTATCGTGACGATGTTTGTTTTCGTCGAGGCCATTGATATTTCGTTCAGCTCAACCTCGACGCTTACGTCCCTTTCCCTCTGCACGACTATCTCAAGTTCGTCAAAAAACTTCTCACCGTACTTAATCAGCTCCTCCATCTCCATCACCCGATGAGAATTCCTCCATCGAACCTCATGTGGGGTCCGCCTGAGCTAACAAATGCCGTCTGTCCCTTTCCACAGAATCCAACCTCAAGCCCGAAGTCCTTACCTACTGCCGTTATCTTCTTCAGGGCCTCAATTGCAACTCCCGTGATTGAAGTATCCCTTATCGGTTCTGCGATTTCTCCGTTCCTTATCACATAGCCCTCCTGAATTCCCACCTGGAATGCTGAGTTGAGCTGGGCCTGTCCTCCCCTGAAGTCTACAACGTAGTAACCGAACTTGATGTCCTCTATCATCTCCTCAAATGACCAGTCCCCAGGCTCAAAGATCGTGTTCCTCATCCTTATTATCGGTGGATACCTGTAGTCCTGGGCCCTTGCATGGCCGTTTGGCTCCATGTCCCATTTTGCAGCGTACTCCCTGTTCAGCATTATCTCCTTCAGTATTCCGTTCTCTATTATATGGATGTCCTTAACTGGCACTCCTTCATCGTCGTACTTGTCGTTTCCAAAGCCTCCCTCAACGTAGCGTTCGCTCATCGTTACGAACTCTGGAGCAATTTGCTTGCCCATGAGATCTTTGAATGGTGAGTTTATAGTGAGGTCAGCCTCAGCTAGGTGGCCGAGTGCTTCATGGGCTATAATCCCGACGACTATCGGGCCAGCAACTATTGGCCACTCCCCCCTCTTGGGAGCAACTCCCTCAAGCTGAGAGTGTAGTTTCCTCAAGAGCCTGTCCTTTACCTTCTCATTGGGCTCCTTCTCAGTCATGAGCTCCCAGCCGTAGTCAACGGCCCCGATGCTGTCTCTAGCCATAGCCAATCTTCCCTCTTTCTTTCCGGTAACGTAGACTCCTTGGTAGAGGTAGTTGTAGTCCCACTCTATTCTCGTTCCCTCGTTAGTTAGGAGTATCTTCTGGCCTCCTCCATCCTCGTACCTTATGTTAACGCTCTTTACTGCCTCATCCTCCTTGAGGAGCTTCTCAAGCTCCCTGAGGTGGCTAACTTTTTCTTCTATGTCGACTTCCCTGGGCTTGACTTTCATTCTGCTCTTAACAAAGTCCTCCACGGGCTTTATCTCCGCGAGCTTTATCTTTTCCTTCTTTGTTTCTGCCGCGGCCTTTGCAAGTTTATATGCCTCTTTAATTGCTTCCTCTAGCCTGCCTAGATCACTCGTAGAGGAGAAGCCCCAGGCTCCATTTGCGAGAACCCTAATGGCAACGCCCCTGGTTAGCTTTTCAGTAAAGCTCACGAAAACTCCGTCTTTAAGGTTCAGCGTTGTTTTCTTGAGGTTCTCGTATCTCAGCTCGATGTACTCTGCCTTGATATTTTCCTCGGCCCAGCGAAGGGCTTTTTCTAAGGCTTCCATAAGAACCACCATTGACGTTTGTACAGTAGGTGTATAATGTGTTGTGTATAAAAGTCTTTTGAACATTTCGATATTGATCGAAGATAATTACTACTTAAAAAAGTTTTCTATTAAAATTTGCAATATCTTGATAATTTTCAAGAGAAAAGGTTATATATTATAAAATCCATGAAATTAATTGCAAGAACATTATGGGGAGGACATATGAGGAAGGCAATTTTAGGGGCTATAGTGGCCCTTCTCCTTGTTGGAGCGTACGCCTCTTATGTCGTAAGTTATCCTAAGTATCCAAAGGTTGAAGGCTGTGTAAACCCATTTGCTGTAGTGAAGCCAGTAAGTAGAGTTCAGGAAAATTGGTCAAGGGTTCATGTATTCTTCAAACTTGTGACCAGTAGGGATTTTTGGAAGTTGGCTAAACCTTGGAACGTTGACTATTCTCATGTAAAGGTCGTTAAGCATACTCTCAAGTACAAGGGCGAGAATATAACAATGCTTGCCATGGGCATTCCATTAAGGGATAGAAAGCATGTAGCAGTGCTTTATGAATTTTCAGATCCTGTTAGAGGTATAAAGACTGAAGGTTTTCTCATTAAAATGGTTGACAACGTAACTGCAAAGACTATAGCGGTGACGACGAATGGAGTTGTTAGCACTACTGATACCTGCCCCCATGAATGTAATTCAGATTTCGACTGTCCGATTACTCACTATTGTCATAAATTCTGCTGTAAAGTTGATACCGAAAAGGCAGCTCAATGTTGCTCGTGGTGCATATTTACGTGTGTGAATCCTTTCCTTTGTATAGTGTGCCTTGAAGTCGAATGTCCATGGTGTGTTCAGAATAATTGCTTGGAATTTGGTTCAGAATGTAAAGGAGGATGGGTTCCTGGGCCATAGGGGGGTTAGGAATGGTAGGCACTAAAAGGAAGAATTTTAATTTCTATCTCCCTTTAATTTTTACCATACTACTTACTTTTTTGGCGGTTAAAAAAAGTAGCAACGTACTTGTTTTAGTGTTATTAGCCATCCTAGTTTCTTTTGTAATGTGGAGCATAATATGGCTGATTTGGAGAAAAATTTCAAATGTCTTTGTCTCTTATATGTTCGGTTTACTCATCTTTGTAACGTTTGTCATTTGCTATGGAACCCTAGTTGGGAAGGTTAGTCTTCGGGATATAACTATAATTATAGTTTTGGGTGCTACAACTCTAGCCTTTGAACTCTGGCGATATTCGGGATCTTAGGGTGGGAGGAAATGAGAGGGAGGAAATTTGCTCTTGGAACTTTAGCTTTTGTTTTCATTCTCTTATTTACTGGATACAGTGGAATTGTTACTGGAGAGTTTGAAAAGAATCCTATTCTCAATGTTGGAAAGGGACTCATAATAGCTTCTTCTGTTTTGTTAGCTCCATTTTTGATATCTTTTGCCTTATGGAAACAAAATAAGATAACTCTTGGAATTTTATTGGCGGTTCTGGTAGAGTTTATATGGGCTAGTGTCTCGTATCTGCTGGGGTATGTTCAATATTCAAGGATGTATATAGAGGCAGCTGTGATTGGAGCTTTCTTTGTTTTGATGCTTCTCATATTAGGTAAACAAAAAATAGGGAACACAATTTAGGATGAAAAATAAGAGTGTCAAATTTTTAGTGCTACAGCTTCTGTTATGGGTCCTTAGTTAGAGATTATAATTATAGCCTTGGGTACTATGACTTTGGCATTTAAACTCTGGCAACATTATTTTTAGAGTTAAAGAGCAAAGAGTTTGGGAAATTAATAAATCGAGATCCTCTTAACCCCTTCAAGCTTTGATAACTCATTTATTAGGTCCCCAGGAATTGGCTTCTCGGTGATTATCGTTAGCGTTGCCTCCGGATAGAGTTCAGGATCCTCTGCTATTGCCTGCACAATGTTTATTCCCCTATCCGAGATCTTCTGAGCAACCTTTGCTAGAATTCCAATGGCCCGTGGTTCTGGCTCAATCTCAATAACTCCATAACCCACGTGCTTTCCAACGTACTTCATGTGCACCGTAGGCTCTAGGTTCATATATATCTCCCTAAGCTCTGGGGTCTTAAGGATCATAGCAACGGTTTCCTTGACTACCCTCCTGTCAACGTTTAACGCCTTTGCGATCTTTGTGTATGGAACCTCGATTTCCCCTGCTTTTATCTTCATATCTTCAGAAACCTTTAAGCCATACCTAAGCAAGGTTTTTGCGATGAGTTTCCTAACTGGGTACTCGTCGAAATGATGTTCAATTTTCCCCCACATGCTCCATCACCACCATTAAAGTTCAGCATTCCACTATTGGGTTCATCAGTATTAAAATGTTTCCATGCCCTCAAATATACCTTTGATGATAAAGGATAAAAGCAGTTAGAACGCGGAAGATATATAAAATCTCTTCCTGAGTATCAGTGGGGGGTGAAGAGATGGCGTTTGTACCACCTCAAGCAGGATACGATAGAGCGATCACAGTTTTTAGTCCTGATGGAAGGCTATTCCAAGTAAACTATGCAAGGGAGGCAGTTAAAAGAGGGGCAACGGCTGTTGGGGTTAAATGCAACGAAGGTGTTGTTCTGGCTGTAGAAAAGAGGATAACGAGTAGGTTAATTGAGCCTGAGAGTTATGAAAAGATATTCCAAATTGATGATCACATAGCTGCAGCATCAAGTGGGATAATCGCTGATGCAAGAGTTCTGGTTAATAGGGCAAGGCTTGAGGCTCAGACTTACAGGCTTACTTATGGTGAGCCTGCTCCCCTCTCAGTGATAGTCAAGAAGATATGTGATTTGAAGCAAATGCACACTCAGTACGGTGGGGTAAGACCCTTCGGTGCGGCCCTGCTAATGGCGGGGATTAATGACAGGCCTGAACTTTACGAAACGGATCCCAGTGGTGCATACTTTGCTTGGAAGGCTGTTGCAATTGGAAGTGGCAGGAACACTGCAATGGCAATTTTCGAAGAGAAGTACAAGGACGATATGACGCTTGAAGATGCAATAAAGCTTGCAATTTTAGCCTTAGCTAAGACAATGGAGAACCCAAGCGCTGATAATATTGAAGTTGCCGTAATAACGGTGCAGGACAAGAAATTTAGGAAGCTCTCGAAGGATGAGATCTCAAAGTACTTGGAGGAAGTCATGAAGGAGGTTGAGGAGGAAGAGGTTAAGGAGAAAGAGGAGGACTACTCCGAGCTTGACAGCCACTATTAACCTTATTTCTCTTTTTTGGGGTGGTGCCTATGCCGATTAGTGTTGATAAGGCTGTGATTGCCAGGTTGAAAGTTCACGGCGAGACTTTTGAAATCCTGGTCGATCCTTATCTGGCTAGAGACTTCAAAGAGGGCAAGGATGTTCCAATTGAGGAAATCCTTGCAACACCCTATGTTTTTAAGGATGCTCACAAGGGAGATAAGGCAAGCGAGCATGAGATGGAGAAGATCTTTGGCACAAGTGATCCGTATGAAGTTGCGAAGATCATCTTGAGAAAGGGCGAAGTTCAGCTAACCGCCCAGCAGAGGAGACAGATGTTAGAGGAGAAGAAGAAGCAGATAGCAACGATAATCCATAGACATGCTGTAGACCCAAGGACCGGCTATCCTCACCCAGTTGATAGGATATTGAAAGCCATGGAGGATGTTGGCGTCAGGGTTGATATCTTCAAGGATGCTGAGGCCCAAGTTCAGGACGTCATAAAAGCGTTGAGAAGGGTTCTTCCACTGAAGATTGAAGTTAAGATAATAGCCGTAAAAATCCCAGGGGAGTACGCAGGAAGGGCCTATGGTGAGGTAAGGAAGTTTGGAAAGATAAAGAGAGAAGAATGGGGAAGTGATGGCTCTTGGATGTTCCTAATTGAGATCCCTGGTGGGGTTGAGGAGGAGTTTTATGAAAAGCTGAACGCCCTCACAAAGGGTAACGTCCAAACTAAACTTATAGAGAGGAAGGGCTTATGAAGAGGATATTCGTTCAAAATAGGGAATTAGTTGTTCCAGGAACCTTATTAGCTCAGGGTCCGTATAAGAATGGAAGGGGAACATTTAGGGAAGGTTCGCGGATTTACTCCACTGTTATAGGCCTTGTTGACATCAAGGGAAATACCATTAGGGTTATCCCACTTGAAGGCCCATATATTCCTGAAGTTGGAGACAACGTTATCGGAAAGATAGTTGACGTCAAGTTTTCAAGCTGGGTTGTTGATATAGGAGCCCCTTACCCTGCAACGCTTAAGATACAGGACTATACCGATGAGAAGATTGACCTCATAAGGACGGATCTAAGGAAATTCTTCGACATTGGCGATATAATTTATGCAAAGGTCAAGGCGATAAATGAGGTCAATAACATTGACCTGAGTACAAAGGGAATGCCGTTTAATGGTGGACCCCTTAGAGGTGGTCAAATAGTAAAAGTAACCCCTTCAAAAGTTCCTAGGGTCATAGGAAAGGGTGGCTCGATGATAAACATGATAAAGAAGCTCACCATGAGCAGAATAATAGTAGGACAGAACGGTTGGATATGGGTTAACAGTAAGAATGATGCCCTTGAAAAGCTTGCTATCGAAGCGATACTGAAAATAGATAGGGAGAGCCACACGAGGGGGCTGACTGACAGAATAAAGACCCTTCTTCTGTCAAGACTAAAGGAGCTTAAGGAGCAGGGGATTATTGAGGAGATTCCTAAGCTTGAAGAACAGGAAGGGGAGAAGGTGGGGGAAGATGATGGAGAAACCTGAGGGTATCAAGCTTATTGATGAAAACGGTAGAAGAATTGACGGGAGGAAGAAGTACGAGCTAAGGCCGATAAAGATTAAGGTTGGTGTTCTGAAGAATGCTAATGGCTCCGCGTATATTGAGTGGGGTAAAAACAAGATAATAGCTGCCGTCTATGGGCCCAGAGAAATACACCCAAAGCACCTCCAGAGACCCGATAGAGCCATTCTGAGGGTTCGTTACAACATGGCTCCTTTCAGCGTTGAAGAGAGAAAGAAGCCCGGACCGGACAGGAGGAGTATAGAGATAAGCAAAGTAATAAAGGGTGCACTTGAGCCTGCTTTGATTCTAGAGATGTTCCCCAGGACTGCAATAGATGTCTTCATAGAGGTTCTTCAAGCGGATGCTGGAACTAGAGTTGCTGGAATTACCGCGGCATCTCTAGCGTTGGCTGATGCGGGGATTCCAATGAGGGACTTAGTTGCGGCATGTGCCGCTGGAAAAATTGAGGGTCAAATAGTCCTCGATCTGAATAAGGAAGAGGATAACTATGGAGAGGCAGACGTTCCCGTTGCAATAATGCCGCTCAAGAACGACATAACTCTCCTTCAAATGGACGGTTATTTAACTAAGGACGAGTTTATTGAGGCGGTTAAACTTGCTATAAAGGGAGCAAAGGCTGTTTACCAGAAGCAGAGAGAGGCTCTGAAAGAAAAATATGTTAAAATAGCTCAGGAGGTTGAAGGAAGTGAGTGATAACGAGATCATAGCTGGTATAATGAGAGACCACATCATTAACTTGCTCAAGGAAGGAAAAAGAATTGATGATAGGGGGTTCGAAGACTACAGGCCAATTGAAATTGAAGTAGGCTTGATTGAAAAGGCTGAGGGATCCGCCTTAGTCAAGCTGGGGAGCACCCAGGTTTTAGTAGGAATAAAGACGAGCCTTGGTGAGCCCTTCCCCGACACTCCCAATATGGGTGTAATGACTACTAACGTTGAGCTTGTTCCATTAGCCTCACCAACGTTTGAGCCTGGTCCCCCCGATGAGAGGGCTATAGAGCTAGCTAGAGTTGTTGATAGGGGCATTAGGGAGAGCAAGGCACTTAATCTGGAGAAAATGGTTATAATACCTGGCAAGACAGTTAGGGTTGTTTTTATAGATGTCCACGTCCTTGACCATGACGGGAATCTAATGGATGCAATAGGCATTGCCGCAATAGCTGCTTTAATGAATGCCAAGGTCCCAAAAGTTATATATAATGAAGAAACTGGGGAGGTAGAGATTCTTGAAGACAAGGAACCTTTGCCCGTAGAGAAAATACCTATTCCAGTAACTTTTGCAAAAATAGGGGGTGTTCTTGTAGTTGACCCAAATTTAGAAGAGGAACAGGTCATGGATGGCAAGTTGACAATAACCACTGATGAAACCGGCCACATATCTGCAGTTCAAAAAAGTGAGGGTGGGGCTTTTAAGTTAGAGGAAGTTATGTACGCTGTTGAAACAGCCTTTAAAAAGGCTGAATATATAAGAAAACTTGTCATTGAGGCCGTGGAGAAAGGACATGCAAAAGGGTAAATTTTATAAACTAATCTTCTTCCCTTTATTTCGGCCTCAAGCCCCGGTAGCCTAGCCTGG
>QMUI01000026.1 GCA_003660485.1 Thermococci archaeon
AGTGCAAGGGTTCATCATCCTCGAAAATTCCTTAAATACATAACCCTTTATGAAGCTGGTGGTGAGTATGGACATCGAGGATAGGATAAACTTAGTGCTGAAGAAGCCCACCGAAGAGGTTTTGACCGTTGAGAATTTAAGGTACCTGTTTGAAGTTGGTGCTCCCCTTCAGCACTACATTGGATTTGAGATAAGCGGTTACATTCATCTCGGAACTGGACTGATGGCTGGGGCTAAAATAGCTGACTTCCAAAAAGCTGGAATAAAAACAAGAGTATTCCTTGCTGATTGGCATAGTTGGATAAATGACAAACTTGGTGGAGACCTTGAGACGATCCAAGAGGTTGCGTTGAAGTACTTCAAGGTCGGAATGGAAAGGAGCATTGAGGTTATGGGTGGGGATCCAAAGAGGGTGGAGTTCGTTTTAGCCAGCGAGATACTTGAAAATGGGGACTACTGGCAGACTGTAATTGACATATCCAAGAACGTCACCTTGAGCAGGGTTATGCGTTCGATTACGATAATGGGCAGACAGATGGGTGAAGCTATAGACTTCGCCAAACTGATTTACCCAATGATGCAGGTTGCCGACATATTCTACCAAGGGGTTACGATTGTCCACGCAGGGATGGATCAGAGAAAGGCTCACGTCATAGCCATTGAGGTTGCTCAAAAGCTGAAGTATCACGCGATAGTCCATAACGGAGAGAAGCTCAAGCCCGTTGCAGTTCACCACCACTTACTCCTTGGACTGCAGGAGCCGCCAAAGTGGCCCATTGAGAGTGAAGAGGAGTTCAAGGAGATAAAAGCCCAGATGAAGATGAGTAAGAGCAAGCCTTATTCAGCAGTATTCATCCACGATAGCCCTGAGGAAATCAAGCAGAAGCTTAGAAAGGCTTTCTGTCCCGCGAGGGAAGTTAGATATAACCCAGTCCTTGACTGGGCCGAGCACATAATCTTCCGTGAGGAGCCTACGGAGTTTACTGTGCATAGACCCGCGAAGTTTGGAGGAGATGTAACTTACACGACCTTCGAGGAGCTCAAGAGGGACTTCGCCGAGGGCAAGCTACATCCACTCGACTTAAAGAATGCCGTTGCTGAGTACCTCATAGACTTGCTTGAACCTGTGAGAAGGTACTTCGAGAAGCATCCAGAACCCTTGGAGCTGATGCAACAGATAAAAATTACTCGTTGATAAGCTCTATGTACAGCCTTGGCTCAACATCTTCCTCTTTTAATCCAAGTTTTTTGGCAACCTCCCATATCTTCCTCTTTGCCTTTTTGGGATCTTTGGCAATTACTTCAATGTCCAAGAAATCCCCAGCCTTTTCAACCCTATTCAGTTCAAAAGTTACATCGCCCAACTTGTAGATCCACCTCTTCTTCTTTATTACTGCTTCAATTTCATACCCAAGCTCTTTGAACATTTCTACAGCTTTTTGGAAATCATCTATCTTGAATTCGATTTCATAGAACTCTTCATTCCTCTCATCCTTAATTTCCTTATATGTTATGTAGTATTCGCCAAGGTTGTGGATGGCCCTAACTCGGAGAAGTTTTGGCCTAGGGACTTTAAAGTATATATCTTCCTGCTCCTCAAAATGGGAAAAGTAACCACCGAGGGCCTCAATCTTTTTTCTGATTTCATCGAAGTTTACCCTGAATTTAATCTCAATTTCCATTCTTAAACCTCCGCAAGGAAGCCAGCTATATCGTCACCCTTCCTTATCTCTGAAACTGGAAGAACTACAACGTTCCTTAAGGTAGGGATGCTCTTTATGTTGTCTTCTATAAAGTTCATCAATTCCTCCTTATCGTTCTTACCAACAAGAGCTATTATCTTATCTGCACCGCTTTTTGCTACGAAGAGAACTCCAGGAAGAGCGGATAATGTTTTCGTTATATATTCAACGTACCTCTCCAAGAAATCCTCAATTATTGGCCTCCCCACCTCAAGTATTATGAATGCCAAGTACTTGGGCTTTAAGGGCTCACCCAGGATTATTGTATATTTATTAATAATCCCCCTTTCCTGCAACTTTTTAATTCTGAAGTGAACAGTCGACTCCGGTTTCCCTATTTTATTACTGATCTCCGCTATTGTAAGCCTCGCATCTGACTTTAGTAACCTTAATATTGCTCTGTCAAGGTCATCAAGCTGAGTATTTGGCATTTTCAACCCCCCATCTTGGATAGAGATTATGATCAATCCCCAATATGTCGAGGATTTTCCCAATTATAAACCTTACTATGTCGTCTAGTGTTTGGGGTTTTATGTAAAATGCTGGGGATGCTGGCATGACTATTGCCCCAGCTTGGGCAACCTTTAACATATTTTGGATATGCACCAAGCTTAAAGGGGTCTCCCTTATAAGGAGAACAAGCTTTCGTCTCTCCTTAAGGGCAACGTCAGCTGCCCTAGTAATTAAGTTGTCAGAATATCCATTGGCTATCGCGGAGAGTGTTTTCATTGAGCAAGGTGCTATAACCATTGCATCGAATTTGTTTGAGCCAGAGGCTATAGGTGCGAATAGGTCATCCTCTTTATAGTCAGGTTCTATATTGATCCCAGTTTCAAATTTAGCGACTTTAATTCCGGTCTCTGAAGCTAAGAGGATAACCTCATGGCCCATCGATTTTAGTACCTTGTATAACTCCACGCCATAAATAGCCCCGCTTGCTCCAGTTATCGCAACTATTATCCTCACACTCTCCACCCTGTTTAAATTTAGTAAACCCTTATAAAGCTGCACTGAAGAGTACTCACTGGTGCAACAAGTGGAAATTTACAGTATTCTTTTGAGAAAGGCAAAGGAGCTCGCTAAGGAAATAAATGCTAAGGCAATTGTCTTAGTTTATCCTCCTACTGAAGAGGTTAGCGTTGAGTTTAAGGGGCCAGTAATAATAGTTGGAAGGGAATTTGATATAGAGAGTGAATATGTAAAGAAACTTCCCCTCCCCCTTTCTATAGGGTTAAATAACCTCCTAAACCTCGTTGCGGCATTCTTAAAGGGGCAGGGGATTATAGAAAAGGGGGAGTGGTTTGTGTACGTAACAGAAGATTCAATTGGCATTAAGAGGGTTGAGGAGAGGAGCATAGTTAGTAATGAGCTTTTCGATAGGTACGAGGGGATAGTCCAGAGGACTTTGGAGATAGCAATTGAGCTCAGCATAGAGGGGAGAGAAGGAAAGCCCGTTGGCACAATCTTCGTTATAGGCGATACGAGGGAGGTAATGAAGCACTCACACCAAATAGTCCCAAACCCCTTCAAGGGGCATAACCTAAATATATTAGACCCAAAGGTTAAGCCAATAATAAAGGAGTTCTCTTTCCTAGATGGTGCTTTCATAATAACTTCAAAGGGGAGAATATTGGCCGCGGGCAGGTACTTAGATGTTGACCCCAAGAGCCTTGAAGTAACGCTTCCCCAGGGATTAGGGAGTAGGCACTTAGCCTCTGCGGCTATTACAAAAGTTACCAAGGCAATAGCAATAACCCTCTCCGAGAGCGGCACCGTTAGGGTGTTTAAGGATGGACAGATAGTTCTTGAGTACAATCCAAGGTTATCCCCGAGATCCCTTTAGCCTTTCTACTAGCTCCCTATTCTCCCTTCTAAGCCTATCCCTTTCCTCCATCATAAGTTCTTTGTCTAGTAACGCCTTCTCGTAGAACCTCTTTAATCTTTCCAGATCTTTTTCAATCTCCTTCAGCTTCTCCTCCAGCTTTGCCTTCTTACTCAGCAGAAACTCCTCATACTCAGCCAATAGGGTTTCCTCAACTTTTTCGATATTCTCCTTGAGTATCCGTTCCAAATCAAGCTTCTTCAGCTTCTTCCACTCTTCCCTAGGCAACACTATAAGAACTTCCCCATGTACTCCGTTGGAATCGGGCACAGGATTATTCCTCTCCCCCATAGGCAGTCACCGCAGCTCGGTGAGTTGCTCCAGCAATCCTGCTTTGTATCTAAAACAAAGGAACAGGAAGTATTTAGCGGACAATCTACGCACGATGGATAAGCTGAAGCTTTAACTACAAACCTGAACCACACAAAATCCCTGCTCATCCATATATCCTTTAGGCTCTTATCTTTAACGTTTCCAAAGGAGTGCGCTATAACTTTCTTCTCCCTTCCAAATATGACCTCTGGATAAGTGTGGAGGAAACGATAGCAGGGAAAAACCTCTCCATCCCATCTAATAACCGCAACGTTGTTCTCAACGAACTCACAGTACCTCTCGGTTCTCAGCTTAAACTCGGCTATCTTCATGAAGGGCCCTCCTCCTGCTATCCTCTGAAGCTCCTTAACTATGGGATCCATGTCAACGCTACCATCGTAAGCTATCAGCTTTGCTTGCTCCTTTGTCATTGGAAGCAGGTTAGAGATGAGCATTGAATCAACACCGAGCTTTCTGAGGTAAAGAGCCATCTTGGGTAATTGCTTATAGTTCTCCTTTGTCACAACCACCTCAACGCCGATGACTGGTTTCTCCGTCTTGTACTTCTCTTTCAGCCTTACAAGAGTTTTTATCCTGTTCTCTACCACCTTTGAGGTAACATGGCCGAGCCTTATCATGTCAGATGCCGTTGGTATGGCATCCATGGAGAAGTACACCATATCAACGCCGAGCTTTACAAACTCCTCAAGGATACTTTCAGTCAGGAAAACCCCATTTGAGCTCATTCCAAGGGCAAAACCCCTTCTCTTCACCTCCCTAACCATATCCATGAATTTTGGATGAACTGCCGGTTCTCCAATTCCCCCAAAATACACCATCTTCAGGTCAGGGAACTCTTCGGCATCATCAAGGATCTTCAAAAAGAGATCCCAGTCCATATCTCCCTCCTCATCCTCCCAGTACTGCTTGAAGCACATCTCACACTTAAGGTTGCAACGGTTCGTTATCTCGAGGTATAAGTACTTGAGATCGGGCTTTGGCTCTATCGAAACTTCAGCCCCCCAAAGATGAAACTTCATTTTAACCCCCTCCAGCCGGTGGGAATATGCTTACTATATCTCCCTCCTTTAAAGGCGTTTCTAGGCCTTGGAGATGCTCAATGTTGTGGCCGTTTACCAAGATAATGTACCCCGCCTCAAGCTCTTCCTTAACCTTTGGGTACTTAGCGTAGATCTTCTCAAGAAGTTCCTTTACGGTTGAAGCTTCTTCCTCAAACATCCTTCTTCCTATAATTTCTATGAGGGTGGCAAAGACCTTGACCGTGACCTTGGGCATTCTTCAACCCCCTCCAATATTGTAAGCAAGTTCTTTATATACTCTCACACGAAATATTTTTGGGTGGTCAAATGCTTCTGGAGGCTCCGGTTTACAAGGAGATTTTCGGTGCTGTAACAATTTATGAGCTACAAAAAGTTATAAAGATGGATACCGAAACCGAGGAAGTTCCCATTTACACGATAACTAACCTCCCTCGAGATAAGATTTACGAGACCCTGGGAAAAATGGCAGTGATAGTGCCAATGAAGAACGAGAAGCTTCACTTGGTAGATGGCGTTCTTAAGGCAATCCCACACAAGTGTCCAATAATAATAGTCTCAAACAGCAAGAGGGAAGGACCTAACAGGTACAAGATGGAAGTTGACTTGGTGAGGCACTTCTACAACTTAACTCACTCTAAAGTTATAATGGTTCATCAGAAGGATCCTGGACTCGCCAAGGCATTCAAGGAAGTTGGCTACACAGATATTCTTGACAACAGTGGGAACATAAGAAATGGAAAGGGAGAAGGCATGTTGATTGGGATACTCCTCGCCAAGGTGATTGGAGCCGAGTACGTTGGATTTGTTGATGCAGACAACTACATCCCAGGCTCTGTAAACGAGTACGTAAAAGATTATGCAGCGGGATTCCTCATGAGTGAGAGCGATTACACAATGGTAAGGCTTCACTGGAGGCACAAGCCTAAAGTCACAAAGGGAACTCTGTACTTCAAGAAGTGGGGAAGGGTCAGCGAAATCACAAACCACTACTTAAACATGCTCATAAGCGAGCAGACAGCATTTGAAACAACGATAATGGTAACAGGGAACGCGGGAGAGCATGCGATGACTATGAAGTTAGCCGAGATAATGCCCTTCTCTACGGGCTATTCAATAGAACCCTACGAAATAGTCTACCTCCTAGAGAGATTCGGGAAGTGGGAAGAGGTCGAGGAGTTCAAGGACGTCTTCGATCAAGGAATAGAGATATTCCAAATTGAAACGTTGAACCCCCACTTCCATGAGGATAAGGGCCAGGAGCACGTCAAGGAGATGATCCTGCTAAGCTTGGCAACAATCTACCACTCAAAGCTGGCTTCAAATACTTTAAAGAAGAGAATCCTCGCGGACTTGGTGGAGCACGGCATAATTAAGAGGGGCGAAGAGCCTCCAAAGCCCATAATTATGAGGCCAATTAAGGATATTCCGATAAAGGAGTGGTTTGAGATAGCTGAGGACAACGCAGAAACCCTGCTGAGGTTTGAGGTATGATCAGGGTTATATTCTTTGACTTGGATAAAACCCTACTCCCAGAGTACGATCCTGAGCCGGCCAAACCAGTAATAAAGGAGCTCAAGAGGAGGGGCTATGAAATAATCTTCAACTCATCAAAGACGAGGGCAGAGCAAGAGTACTATAGGGAGCACCTTAAGGTGGGAACACCCTTCATAGTGGAGAACGGGAGTGCAATTTACATTCCAAAGGGCTACTTCCCATTTTCAATCCAGGGCAGGGAGACCAGGGAATACATAGTTGTTGAGCTCGGAGTTGGGGTTGAGGAAATAAGGAAGGAGCTAAAGGCCCTAGAGACGTCCTACGGCCTCAAATATTATGCAAACTCTACAAAGGAAGAAATTGCAGAGTTCACGAAGATGCCCCTTGATCTGGTTCCCTTAGCGATGGAGAGGGAGTACAGCGAAACGATATTCACTTGGAGCAGGGACGGCTGGCAGGACATTCTCAAGGGGAGAGGGTTTAACGTTACGATGGGAAGCAGGTTTTATGCCATCCATGGGCACTCCGATAAAGGGAAGGCAGCTAAAATTCTCCTAGACTTATATAGGAGGCTCGATCAGGTTAAGAGCTATGCCGTTGGTGACGGTTACAATGACTTCCCCATGTTCGATGTCGTTGATGAGGCCTTTCTCATAGGGAAGTTGAGGCATGAAAATGCAAAAAATGTCTCCTCGATAGAGGAAGTTTTGGAGGTGATAGAATGAAAACCCTGATATTAGCTGGGGGTAAAGGAACGAGGCTCTGGCCCTTAAGCAGAGAGATGATGCCCAAGCAGTTCATAAAGTTCTTCAACGAGAAGTCCCTATTCCAGAAAACCATGGAGAGGGCTTTACTATTCTCAAAGCCGAAAGAGATATTCATAGTGACAAATAGGGAGTACAGGTTTAGGGTTCTCGATGATCTTGATGAACTGGGAGTTAAGGTTCCTGAGGAAAACGTTCTCCTTGAGCCAGTCGGAAAGAACACGCTACCCGCGATATACTGGGGCCTTAAAGTCATAGATGAAAACTATGGCGACTCCATAGTTGCCGTCCTTCCAAGCGATCACGCGATTGAAGTTAATGACAACTACATCGAAGCCTTCAAGAAGGCAGAAAAGCTCGCGGAGAAGTACCTCGTCACCTTTGGAATAAAGCCAACTAAACCCCACACAGGCTACGGTTACATAAAGCCGGGGGAGAAGATAGAGGTGGAAGGAAAGTTCCTGGGGTACTTAGTTGATGAATTCAAGGAGAAGCCCGATCTTGAAACCGCGAAGAGGTACGTCGAGAGCGGCTACTACTGGAACAGCGGAATGTTCATGTTCAGAACATCCGTTTTCATGGAGGAAGCTAGAAGGCATGCCCCCGAAGTTGTTAGAGCGTTTGAGGATGGAAAGAACATAGAGGAAATATATGAGCTCGCCCCAGAGATAAGCGTTGACTACGGAGTAATGGAGAAGACTGACAAAGCAGCTGTAGTTCCACTGAACACCTACTGGAACGACCTTGGAAGCTTCGATGCGGTCTATGAAGCTTTAGAAAAGGATGAAAGCGGGAACGCGGTAAAGGTCAGGGGCTTCAAGGCTAAGTACATAAACGTTGATTCAAGGAACAATTTAATCCTCACGGAGAGGCTTACCGCTACGGTTGGAGTTGAAGACCTAGTAATCATAGATACTGGAGACGCCCTGCTCGTTGCAAAGAAGGGAGAGACCCAGAAGGTGAAGGAAGTATACAAGAGGCTTAAAGAGCAGAACGATGAGAGGGCGGTAGTTCATAGAACTGCCTATAGGCCCTGGGGTAGCTACACAGTTCTAGAGGAGGGGGAGAGGTACAAGATAAAGAGGATAACGGTCCTCCCAGGGAAGAAGCTCTCCCTCCAGATGCACTACCACAGGAGCGAACACTGGGTAGTTGTCAGGGGAACCGCTAAGGTTCGGGTCGGGGACAAGGAGTTCATCTTGAGGCCAGGGGAGAGCACTTTCATTCCTGCGGGTGTAGTTCACAGGCTCGAGAACCCAGGAAAGGTAATTCTGGAGGTCATAGAAACTCAGATCGGAGAGTACTTAGAAGAGGACGACATAGTCA
>QMUI01000027.1 GCA_003660485.1 Thermococci archaeon
AAGAGGGCAACGACTACGTCCTCTTTCTCACCTTTCCGCTCGCTATATCAACCCAAGACTGATAAGTACAAGGATGAGTTCATCGTTACGCTCCCGGAGAGGACCTTCATTCTCGAAAAGGAGGCTTTAACATTCCGTTTTTAACATTCAGTTCAAAAAAGGCCTTTAAGTTCTTCCTTAGCACTATCCTTGATGCTCATCAAGGGAAAAATCGTAGGAAAAAAGGGTGTCGCCCACTTTGAAGTCCAAAAGGACAAGAAAGGAATGATGCTTAAGGTGGAGCTCCCCGAAGGGGAACCTCTCAATTACTTTGTTAACTGTCCCTGTCTCGAACCCCTAGAACTCGTTGGCCTCTTCCTGCCAACCTTTGAGGAGCACCTTGGTGAGATAGAAGGAGTTTTCGTTGAGGAAATTGAGGAGAAGAAGTCTGTCTTTGGAAAGGTTAGGGAGTTACTAAGAGGCTAGGAGGAGGAAGAGTAGCTTATTTCTTTCCTGCTGGCGTTGATGATTCCATAAACTCCGTCTCGAATGACCTCTACGCCAAGCTCATTATTTTTCAGATGGCTTATTGATATCTTCTTCACAAATCCCTACCTGTCTCAGGATGCTTTTTTAGTGTCCCAATGGTGACCTCCTCATGATTGGGAACAATAACAGTCCTCTTTCCACCATTCTCAGCTTTATGTGACTTCCCCCTCTACTTAACAACTTAAACAAACTTCACGACAAGAATTTTTGTGTCGAGAAGGAAGTCACGCCTCTCTCTGTAGTAATAGACCTAAACAAAAGTGTTGTTACTAGATTTTTACCGTTGAGCAATGAGAAGATAGCAGAGAAAGGAAAACATATGAGTGCTGGTTTTGAGCACTATCTTATTTAGTAGGTATATTCAGTGACATTTCACAGCGATTTCCATACCAACTTAAGAGTGTAAATTAGGTTCCAGAAAAAAATAAAGCCTTCTAGCTCTTTAACTAGGCACTGCTTGCTCTATTTTTGCTTACCAATCTCCGGCTGGCATGTTTCAGAATATTGCTCTTTGTGTAGTTTTATCGAAGATGTGGATTTTCTTTATGTCGAAAATTACGTCAACCTCCTGGTTTTCCTTAACAAAACTCTCAGCAGGGAATTTTCCAACGAAGGAAACACCACCAGTCCTTAAATGAACGATCTTTTCACCACCAAGGTTTTCTACAATGTCCACCTTGGCATGAATTACGTTCTCCTGGGTTTTAACTTGGGTAGATGTAGCCTCGTAAATATCCTCTGGTCTAATGCCTAAAAGTACATCCTTATCAATCAAACCAACGTCCCTCAACAATTCGAATTGATCTGGAAGGAGTTTAAGTTTGAATTCTCCAAAGTCCACGAATCCATCCTCTGTAATTGTGACATTAAAGAAGTTCATTGGAGGACTACCAATGAAGCCTGCAACGAAGACGTTGGCAGGCTTGTTATAAACCTCATCTGGTGAACCAACCTGCTGAAGAACACCAGCATTAATCACTGCAATCCTATCCCCCATCGTCATTGCCTCGACCTGGTCATGAGTAACGTAAATTGTTGTCACACCAAGTTGCCTTTGCAATTTCTTAAGCTCAGCACGCATCTTAACCCTAAGTTTTGCATCAAGATTACTCAACGGCTCATCCATGAGGAAGACCTGAGGTCTTCTTATTATAGCCCTTCCCAAGGCCACACGTTGCCTCTGACCACCACTCAGCTCCCTAGGCTTCCTCTTAAGCAAATCTGTCAAACCAAGCAACTCCGCAACCTCTCTAACTCTTTGATCTATTTCTTGTTTCGGCACCTTCCTAATTTTCAACGGAAAGGCAATATTATCGTAAACACTCATATGTGGATATAGTGCATAACTCTGAAAAACCATCGCAACATCCCTATCCTTCGGAGGAACAAAAACACCTCCTTCAGGATCCGCCACCAATCTATCACCAATATATATCCGACCCCTCGTTGGCTCTTCCAAACCAGCGATCATTCTCAAAGTCGTTGTCTTTCCACAACCCGAAGGACCAAGTAAGACCATGAATTCTCCATCCTTAATTTTAAGGTTGAGGTTTTTCACGGCTTCAAAGTTCCCAAATATTTTCCAGACGCCCTCTAGCCTGACACTAGCCATATAAGTCACCTCCAAACTTTATTCTTTTAAAGCTCCTGTTGTGTATCCTCTTATCAGGTATTTTCCCAGAGCTATCATTATGAAAAGTGTCGGGAGAGCCACAATGAGGGCTCCTGCCATTTGGATATTCCAATTTGCTACAAAACTCCCCTTGAGGTTTGCAAGTTTAACGGTTGCTGGCATCGCTTCTTCTCCTCTTGTAAGCACTACTCCAAAGAGATAATCGTTCCAGATGTTTACAAACTGGTAAATTGCTGTAACTACAAATGCGGGCTTTGAAATAGGTAGCACAACGCTTGTGTATATCTTGAGAGGGTTTGCACCATCCACTTTTGCAGCTTCTACAAGTTCATCCGGAATTTCGTAGTAATAGTTAGTGAACAGCAGTGTCGTTATTGGAATTCCATATGCTGTGTGAGTCAGAATTAACCCTGGGATTGTGTTATACAGCCCGAGACTTGATATTATCCTGACTAAAGGAATTAAAATTGCTTGATATGGAATGAATACTCCAAATGTTATCAGTACTAATAGCTTCTTTGAGGTTGTGCTCCTTATGAGCTTTGCTAGTGCAAATCCTGCCAGTGAACCAAGGACTGTCGAGAATATCGTTGCAAAGACAGTAAATGCCAAGCTATTTATTATGGGACGTTTCAGCTCAGAGAAAGCTATTCTATAAGCCTCAAAATGCGGAGGAAATACTGGAGTTACAGGAGTTGTTAATGCAACCTGCTCTGTACTCTTTGTTGAGGTAGTTATGGCACTCCATATTGGGAGGAGATATACAAAGGCCAGGAATATGAGGAGCAGATACATAATTGACCTTGAGAATGAAACTTTTTTCTTCATTTTTTCTCACCTCTGTAACTCCAGTAGAGATATGGCAACACAACGGCTAAAGCCATTAGGAGCAGAATTGTGGCTATTGCAGCTCCATAGGAGAACTTTGTCTTTGCAAATGTTTCAACGTACATCTGAACTGCCAAGATATATGTTGACGTTCCTGGACCCCCTCTGCTGAGGATCCAGATAAAGTCGAACGCTTTGAGTGAAAATACCATTAGAACGACAAAGGCACTGAGGGTTGGTTTAACAAGCTGTGGGATTACAACATATCTGTAAAGTTGCCATGCATTAGCTCCATCAACCATTGCAGCTTCATAATGATCGGTTGGTATCGATCTAATCCCAGCAAGGTAAATTATCATTGTATACCCCGAAAACTGCCAGATTAACGCGATTATAACACAGTACATTGCAATTTTTGGATCAGTTATCCAGTCACTTTTAAGAAAGCCAAGATGAAGTTTTTTCAAACAATGTGTTTAAAACACCATCTGAAGGAGAATACATCCAAGCCCAGAGTGTAGCAGTAACTACAAACGAGAGGGCAAATGGAAGGGCATAAATAGTCCTAAATGCTCCCTCAAACCTAATTTTTCTATCTAGGAGTATTGCGAGGAACAAACCTATTAAAATCGCGCCAGGAACGAACAGGAGGATCAGAAGTAAGTTATTTTTAAGTGAAATCCAGAAAACAGGATCTTGAAGTAATTGTTTGTATTGGTACAATCCAACAAACTTGTAAGAAGGAGTTAAGCCCCTCCAATTAGTAAATGAGATGTATATGTTCCATCCAATTGCAACATAAACAAAAATTCCCACCAAGATCAGTGCAGGAGCTAAAAATAAAAGAATATAAGGAAGGTCCGGAGACCTTCTCACCTTTGTCTCCCCCCATTTTAACCAAGATCCCACTCTTTGATCTTGTTCGGAATGAGATCCTTCTTCATAGCACTTATTATTTTACTCGCTGCCGCATTAATATCTTTGGTTGTTGCAAGCTCAGAGATAATGTCGTTGAGGTCAGCTGCAAACGCCTCTGGTACTGCACTTCCGTGGGCGATGCTTGGGAACAGCTTTGTTGACTTAGACCTTAGTTCTTTCATAAATGCCTTCTGGATTGGATCGTATGGGTCAGATGGCGCATCCATCCTTGGGGGTATTGAACCTTTTATCGGGTTGAAGGTGTTCTGAGCTTCGACTGTTCCGATGAAGCTTAACCACTTTTTGGCAGCATCTGGATGGGCAGCCTTAGCTGGAAGCACGAAAGTGTCTATAACTAGGTCGTAGGTATTTGCGGGGATAATTATAGCTCCATAGTCAACGTTTGGTTGCCATCCATTTGCCTTGAAGTAACCATTTGCCCAATCCCCCATAAGGGTCATTGCAGCTTCTCCCTTGTAAACCATGGCACACGCCTCGTCCCAAGTCTTCGCGGCGTGATCAGGGTTGGAGTACTCCACATACTTCACGAAGTACTCAAGGACTTTTCTAAGTGTTGGATCATTGTCACTTATCTCTCCATTGATAAATTTCTCATAGTAGTCAATTCCCCCAACTGCAACAAGAAGAACCTCAAACACTTGAGTTGCCGGCCACTTATTTCTATCGCCAAGAGCGAAAGGAGTCACACCCTCCTGCTTAAGCTTCTCGGCAACAGCAAAGAGGTCATCAATAGTTTTAATGCTCGATGGGTCAATCCCATATTGGTCAAAAATTTTCTTATTGTACCATATGACGTTCGCTCTGTGGACATTTATAGGAACAGCATAGTAGTGTCCATTAAAGATCACCATTTGCTCTATAACATCAGGATAGTTCTTCTTCATGTCCTCTGTCCAGATATCATCAATTGGGGAAAGCTGGTTGGCTTGAATATAGGGGGCCATCTCATACCCCGCGTGGGCTTGGAATGTGTCAGGAGGCTTTCCTGCAAGCATTAGTGATTGGAGAATCATCTTCAGATTTACTCCACCACCACTTACGGGATTTGCTTTTACTTCAATGTTAGGATATTTCTCTTGGAATTTCTTAGCCACTGCATCAAAGGCCTCTTTTTCACCACCAGCAGTCCACCAGTGATAGATTTCTAGAACTTCTTTTTGACTTTCTCCGGTGGGGGATTGTGTGGAGGTTTGTGTTGATGTTTTTTCTCCTCCGATACATCCACTGGCACCTACGCTAAGCCCTACTAAAAATACCAAAAGAAAGACGCCAACCTTTTTGCTAATTTGTCTCATCTAGACCCCTCCTAGCTCTTTTTCTTCTTCGGCCGGTGTCAGGGCTTTTTCTCCATCATACACCAGCCACACGATCTTTCAATTTAATGGCGGAATTCAACGGAAATTGTTCTCACTAACTAATAAAGGTTTGAGACTGAAATATAAAGGTTAAGGTTTTTATGGATGGTTAATATTACCAAAGGTAGTAATAAGGTGAGGGGAGATGGCGTATAAGAGTCTTAGAGTGCAGGTGCTAATGCAGGCCTTCTAAAATTATCTGATGCTCCTCTGAATAACATTGACGACCCTTGCACTGTAACTCTTTGCGAGAGCCCAGATTTCTTCGTGAATATCTTTAGTCTAAACTTACTTCTTTTGCTTTCTTCCTCTGCAATTAGCCTGAGAAATTCTTCGAGCTCTATAATTGTCGTTAGGTTTTATTAAGGTTAGACCTAACGAAAGCTCACTTTCGTTAAACTCCCACGAGTCCATGAAAGTTAAGGAGACTCTTGGGGGTGATTGACACTGACTTAGTTTAAGACGACTGAACTGCCACCATATTTTATTATTTGATGCAATTCATTTTCGAGTGGGAATAGTGAAAACTAAGGAGCTTGATTCCCTCCCTGCCCTAAAGGGTGAGGCCTTCATGTTACCTTTGCCTTCATAAACTTCAATCCCCAAACCATCAGCGCGCCTTGAATCGCCAGAGCGACGAGAAAGCCAATGATATGTGCACCCAGCGACAACGGATGACTGGTGGCAAAGTAGTAAACTGTGTAAGCGCCAACGGGTATGTTGAGCAACGCACTCGCCACGAGGCCCGGGTTGTAGCCATGCTTGAAGAACATGCCCACATGCGAGAGGGCATTCAGGATCGAGAAATAGGCCGTCCATATTCCGATTGAAATATCAACGAGACTTGCGAGGACAGCCGAAAGCGGGAATCCAATGAAGATTATTGGAACGTTAATCCAAAGGGCGTGTGTTTTTGTAAGTGGCCAGTCCCCCTGCTTTGAGCCCAGAACCTTTTTGTTGAAGAACTCCACGAAGCCACCAGGGTAAATGTACTCCTCGAACTGGTGCACCCAGTAGACCGGTGTCTGCAGCCAGATTAGGAAGAGGGGGAAGTTCTCCTTGAAGACGAACAAAACCAGCAGAACAGTTACATACACGGCAAGAAAGGGCGTTGAAACTGGCCAGTACTCTTCAAGCCACGATATTATCGAACATTTTTTCATGAACTTCACGACAACCACCTGCTTGAGCAATGTTATTCGTAGAGCGTGACCTCCCATTTTTATTAGGAGGGCTTTCAGGGAAATGGCAACCTCACACCCTCAAACACGCTTAAACATCATATTCCAGGATCACTACACCACCAAAACTACCTCACAGAGCTATATAAAAATTACGGGAACCAAAAGATGCCAAATGCTCCGATTTATCCCAATCAAGAAATTTCCCAGAAGGATAACATTGAGAGATAACACCAAACCCTAAATCTACCCACCACCAATTGTCACCACCTTTGTGGGCTGGGAGCCTCACCCTTTAGGGGGGAGGAAAGCCCGCTATATTCAATTTTTATTCCTCCTGAGGGCCTCTAACCGTGCCCGATGACGCCAACCTGCCCGGTGAACCACGGGCGACCGTGCGGAGCTACGGGAACCCCCGTTCAGGGGAGGAGGTCAGTGAAAATCTCTATAGTCGCATAAGCATCTCCTGTTCCACCAATGTCAAACTTTTCTCCAACACTTGCATATGTTATTGCATACCTATATCCTATTGCCTCAATCCAGGTGAAAACTTTTTGAGAACTACCTAAATATGCCTCGTTTCTATTTGTATGAAATAAACCATTATGATTTAACTCTCGACTCACCATATTCTGCTCTATTCCAAGATATACAACAGTTCCTCCACCGCTCCCTGGGTCAAGATAAGTTGGAGACATCTCATTTGTTGCACTTACGACCCCTTTAACTGTTCCTAAAACTAATAATCCCAGTGTTATATCTTCTTTCTAGCTATATATTAAAGCGAAATTATTTATTAAGACTCCTCGGTTTACTTTAAGACTATCCTAAGTAATATCTTACTTATATTCTACACAAAAATCTCTTACAAGCCCAAAAATAAAAAGAAGCAAAGACTAGGATATAGTGTTAGTTGTGCTCTAACGTAGCATCCCCTCAAGCTTCTCCACGAAGGCTATACTCCTCTTGACATCAGCAAAGTACTCCTTGGCCTTCTCAACGTGCTCTCTCTCCACTCTCTTGCCTCCTGCTATGATGCTTGCCGGGGCCAGTAGCTGAACTGCGTATCTTAGGCTAGTCTTCTCACCGAGCTCCGCAAGGTACTCTAGGGCTTCCTCGCTAAGCTCTATCCCCTCCTCCTTGGCCCTTATCTTCACGATTTCCCTTATCTCCTCCCTCTTGTAGGGTTCAGTGTTTATTATTAACAGCCTGTCAAGCATGTCCAGCGGAATTCCGTGAGGGGCCTCGATATCAGTTCCCCTTATCTTCGTCATTCCCCTGTTGGTTGCTAGGATTAAAATTGGAGCAAGCTCGTTCTCCATTGCTCTAGCCAAGAATGAGAATGCTTCGATGTCGAGCATGTGACACTCATCTATGAAGAGCACCCCAGGGACTAAAGTCGCTTTGCCCTCTTCTATCCACTGCTTAACGGTTTGATCAACCCTCTCCCTGATCTCATCGTTTATCTCCATTCCTCCACCAAAGAGAAGGCTGAATATACCTCCAGCCCTCGCATTCACGACGTCAAGGTCATGAAGGGTTACCGTGTACGTGAACTCCTTGACTTTGAGAACTGGACCTGATGGAAGCTCCACCTTCTTCCTGAAGAATAGTCCCTCCTCTTCTTTTGTTGTTCCAACTCTTGAAACCCTTCCCGTCTCGGCATCTATCTGTATTACATCACCCTCCTCAATTCCAAGCTCGAGCAACTGATAGGCAATTTCCCTGCCAGCTCTTAGTGTTTTCTCATCGTCCTTTGTCTTTAAAGTTATCTTAACGCTCTCTGGAACCTCTATGTAGGGATTGAAGGGGTGCCTCGTTCTCTTAATCTCTATCCTCTCGACCATTCCCTCGTAAACCTTCCTCTCCTCACTAATTCTAACACCAATGGCCCTCCTTAGGGCCTGCTTCAGGAATTCAGTCTTCTTGACTTCGGCAGAATAAATTTCGCTACCACTTATTTGAACGAAGGGAACGTCTTCACCAAGTTCCTTGGCTATACCCATTGCTATCGCAGTCTTACCGCTCCCCGTTGGTCC